>JAAXUL010000738.1 GCA_013336035.1 Chloroflexales bacterium | reverse complement strand
TTCAGCCCGGGTAGCGCCTCGCATACCGGAACGACCTTCGGGCCCCAGGCCCCCTGGATGAGCTGGTTCTGGCGCAAGAACTCGGCGCTTTCAGCGCCCCCGACCACGGCGTAAAGCTCGCCGCGCTCGATCAGGCTGGGGCTGTGATCGAGCTGGCGGAGGGCACCCTCGGGGAGCTTGCGGCCTTCATCCTTCATCCTTCATCCCTCATCCTTCTGGCCCTCCCCCCCCTCCCCGCCCGCGCCGACCGCCGCGGCGCCGACGGCCTGGCCTGGGTCATGGCCCGCCTGCTCGGCCCCGGCGGCTGCCCGTGGGACGTGCGGCAGACTCACCAGTCGCTGCGCGGCGCCCTGCTCGAGGAGGCCTACGAGGCCCTCGAGGCCCTCGACGCGGGCGATATGCCCGCCCTCAGCGAGGAGCTTGGCGACATTCTGATTACGATCTTCGCCCACAGCGAGATGGCCCGCCAGGCCGGCCACTTCGACCTTGGCGACGTCTTCGCCCAGGTTGTGGGCAAGCTGATCGGCCGCCACCCCCACGTCTTCGGCGACGTGACGGTGGACGGCGAGGGCCAGGTGCTGCGCAACTGGGAGCAGATCAAGGCCGCCGAGCTGGCCGCCAAGGGCCGCTCGCGCGCCAGCGCCCTCGACGGCGTGCCCCCGGGCATGCCCGCCCTGGTCACCGCCCAGAAGCTTGGCAAGAAGGCCGCCCGCGCCGGCTTCAACTGGGCCGAGCTGCCCCAGGTCTGGGCCAAGCTGCGCGAGGAGCTGGACGAGCTGGACGAGGCCGCCGCGGCGGGCGACCCCGCCCACGCCGCCGAGGAGCTCGGCGACGCCCTGTTTGTGCTCACCCGCCTGGCCGACTGGCTCCACCTCGACGCCGAGATGGCCCTGCGCGACGCCAACCAGAAGTTCCGCCGCCGCTTCACCCACGTCGAGTCCGCCGCCGCCGCCCAGGGCCGCGCGCTGAAAGAGCTGAGCTTGGACGAGCTGCTGGCCCTATGGGGCGCGGCGAAGAGCTGAGCCTATGCCGACACCTCCGCTGGCGCTCTTCCTCGACGATGTCGTGCGGACCCGCAAGCCCCACCCGTGCGGCGGCGACACCTGGCGCATTGTGCGCCTCGGCGCCGAGATCGGCATCCGCTGCGAGACCTGCGGGCGCAAGGTGCTGCTGCCCCGCTCCGAGTTCGAGCGGCGCATCAAGCGCTTTGTCTCACGCGGGCCCGACGCGCCCGCCGACTCATAACCGCCAGGGTGCCGGAGCGCAAGATCTAGACCAAAAGAATATCCAATCGCCTCTGAGCGCGGCGCCTTTGGCGTCCGGCGCATCAGGAAGCCCCCGTGACGCTCGCCAAAGGGCTTGCACCCGGGTGTATGATAGCTCTCGGGTGCCGCGCGGCACCCTGCGCCAGGAGCGCGAGGACCCCCCACAAGGCCCCCCTACACTCCGGCACACTCGGCAGATCGGCCACGGACAGAGGTTGACGCGCCAGAGCGTGTGAGTGTCGGCGGGGGCGCAGCCCCCATTATCGAGCAATAACCGAGCGCAGGCGCCCGTAGCGGCATGTGGCGGCCCGTTAGCGGCGCGCCGCGCCCTGTTGCGCTCATTTCTCACAGCTCAGGCCTCAAACATCAACGTCGCCGGACATCCCAGAAAGAGGCTCATATCATGGGTGGCCTGTTCGCGCTGCTGCTCCTCGTCGTCGCGCTGGTGGTCGGGCTCATCACCTTCTCGAGCTGGATCCGCTTCATCCCTAACAGCCGCGTGGGCATTGTCGAGAAGCGCTTCGGCGGCAAGGGCTCGCTGCGCAGCGGCTTCATCGCCCTGGGCGGCGAGGCCGGCTTCCAGCCCCAGGTGCTGCGCGGCGGCATCCACATGCTGACGCCGTTTCAGTACAGCGTGCATATGATGCCCCTGGTGACGATCACCCAGGGCAAGATCGGCTACGTCTTCGCCCGCGACGGCAGGCCCCTCAGCCCGACCCAGACCCTGGCGCCCACCGTGGGCGAGGGCGACTTCCAGGACGTGATGGCCTTCCTCAAGGCGGGGGGCACCCGTGGGCCCCAGCGGGCCATCCTGCGCGAGGGCACCTACGCGATTAACCTGGCCCAGTTTGTCGTGATCACCGAGGAGCGGGTCTACCTGCTGCCGATCAGCCGCGATGAGGACGAGGTCGTGCGCCGCATGGCCGCGCTCATCGGCGAGCGCGAGGGCTTTCGCCCCGTGGTGATCAAGGGCCAGGACGACCTGGTGGGCGTTGTGACTGTCCACGACGGGCCCTCGCTCTCGCAGGGCGAGATCATCTGCCCCACCGTGGGCGACGACCCGGCCGATCCCGCGCTCTATCACAACAACTTCCAGGACCCCGACGCCTTCCTGCGCGCGGGCGGCCAGCGCGGCCGGCAGCTCCAGGCGCTTGTCGAGGGCACCTACTACATCAACCGGCTCTTCGCCACGGTCGAGATGATCCCCAAGACCACGGTCGAGGTCGGCACGGTCGGCGTGGTCGTCTCGTACACCGGCGACGTAGGCCCCGACCTCTCGGGCGACGACTACAAGCACGGCGAGTTGGTGAGCCGGGGGCGGCGCGGCGTGTGGAGCGAGCCGCTGCTGCCGGGCAAGTACGCCTTCAACACCTACGCCGGCAAGGTGATCATCGTGCCGACCACCAACATTATCCTCAAGTGGAACCGGCGCGAGACCGGCTCGCACCGCCTCGACGAGAATCTGTCGGAGATCTCGCTGATCACCAAGGACGCCTTCGAGCCCTCGCTGTCTCTCTCGGTCGTGATCCACATCGACTACCGCAAGGCGCCCCTGGTCATCCAGCGCTTCGGCGACGTCAAGCGGCTGGTCGAGCAGACCCTCGACCCCATGGTGGCGGCCTACTTCAAGAATATCGGCCAGCAGCGCACGCTCATCCAGCTGATCCAAGAGCGCTCGACCATCCAGTCGCTCTCGAGCGAGCAGATGCGCGAGAAGTTTGAGCACTACAACCTCGAGCTGGAGGAGGTGCTGATCGGCACGCCGGCCTCGTCGGTGGGCGACACCCAGATCGAGGAGATCCTGACCCAGCTACGGGCGCGCCAGATCGCCGAGGAGCAAATCGAGACCTACGGGCGCCAGGAGCGGGCCGCGGTGAAGGAGCGCGAGCTGCGCGAGGCCGAGGCCCGCGCGAAGCAGCAGGCCAACCTGACCGAGTCGGAGCTGAGCATCACCGTGCAGAGCAACCAGGGCAAGGCCGACTACCAGCGCGCGCTCCAGAAGGCCTCGGAGATCCGGGCCCTGGCCGAGGCCGAGGCCGAGAAGGTGGCGCGCATGGGCGTCGCCGAGGCGCTGGCGACCGAGGAGAAGGTGCGGGCCTACGGCGGCCCCCAGTTCCAGGTGACCCAGCAGGTGATGGGCCGCTTCGCGGAGGCGATCGAGCGGGCGCAGATCGCCATGGTGCCCCAGGTGATGGTCGGCGGCGGCACAGGCGGCGCGGGCGGTAACCTGATGGAGGGGCTGCTCGCGATGCTGCTCTCGGAGAAGCTGGGCTTGCCCATGGGCGGGAACGGCAATGGGCAGGCCATCGCCAGCGCCGAGGCTGAGCATCTGCGCGCGCAGATGCGCCGGCGGCTGAACGACAACACCCCCAGGCCCGAGCCGGGGTCGCCCTCGTAAGGGCGCGGCATAGAGGGGCCTCAGGGATGGCTTGCCATCCGCTCGGCCCGCCCCGTCACGGCGGTGGGCTGCGTGAGGGCGAGGAGCACCGGGCAGAGGCGGGCGATGTCGGCCTCGATGGCGGCGATATCGCCCTCGGTGATCTCGCCGCCGAAGCGCAGCGTGTAGGCGAGGTCGGTCGGCGGCACGGTCGCCTCGGCAGCGACGGCCAGGGTGCCGCGGTAGTCGATCTGGCCGCTGACCTCGACCTCGAGCTGCTCGATGACGACGCCGCGGTCGGCGGCGATCACCAGGGCCGAGTGGACGAGGCAGCTAGCCAGGGCGCCGAGCAGCAGCTCAGGCGCGGTGGGGCCCAGGCCGTAGCCGCCCAGGGCGGCGCCCGCGTCGGTGATGACAGTGTGCTCGCGCATGCGGATGGGGCGCACGCCCGTGCCGGCGGCGACCGTGACGACCGCGCGCAGGGGCGCCGGCGGGGTGTCAGCCTGGCGCAGCTGGGCTCTGTAGGCGTCGACCAGGGCCTTCTTGCGCTCGAGGTACTCTGGCATGGTCCATGTCGGGGGCATAGGGCCTCCTTCTGCTATGCGCGTCGCGTGACGATAGCAGAGCGGCCGGAGCCTGTCAAGGATGTGCGGCGCAGCATAATGCGGGGGCCGGATGACCCCCGCGCGTCCGCCTCTCCAGGTAATGCTATGGGGTAGTAGTGCCCATCGTGTCGGTGCCTGTGCCGCTGTCGGTGCCTGTGCCGGGGGTCCCGACCAGGCTACTGTCGGTGGGGCTGCTGTTGAGCCCGCCCTTGGCGCCCGGAGTCTCATCGCCGGCTAAGGGGCTGTCACTGTTAGTGTCGTTGCTAGTGTTGGACGGGCTCCCGCAGGCGGCCAGAACCGCCGCA
>JAAXUL010001531.1 GCA_013336035.1 Chloroflexales bacterium | reverse complement strand
ATGGCCGCCGATCTGACTGACCATGTCTGGTCTGTGCGCGAACTGCTGTTCTACCGGATCAGGCGTGAGTAACTCCACGCCATTCTGTGGGGCTACCGGCCCCCGTTTATCCTATCAAAAACATGCGTGATCGGTCACGAATCACGCATCACGCATCACACAGGTGAAGTGTTATGCTGAGACGCCTCAGCTGAAGCCTTGTCTTTCGCGCTATTCCACGTCCTTCGTGCTCTCCTGCGGGTGCCCGAGGCGTGGTAGAATGGTTATGAGAAGGAAGCTTCTCACACGCATCTTCCTAAGATTGCCCCCTAACCCTGAACCGGATAACCCGCCGCGAAGGAACCTCCCATGAGCGAGCTTGTCCCCACCAGTGCGGACGCCCTCACCCTGGTTGAGCGCCCCGACCCATCCCGCAGCCCGGCGCTCGTCTACCTCGCCAGCCTGCCCAGCCCTCACAGCCGCCGCACCATGCGCGCCTGCCTCGCCTCCATGGCCCGCCTACTTACCGGCCAGGAAGGTGCCGACCCCCTCCATCTGCCCTGGGAGCGCCTCACCTACGCCCACACCGCCGCCCTGCGCGCCCGCCTGATCGAGACCCTCGCCCCCGCCACCGTCAATAAACACCTCGCCGCCCTGCGCGGCACCCTCACCGAGTGCCGCCGCCTCAGCCTGATGTCCGCCGACGCCGCCGCATCCGCCGCCGACCTCAAGCCCGTCAAGGGCACCGGCCTGCCCCGCGGCCGGATGCTGGCCCCCGGCGAGCAGGCCGCCCTCATGCGCGCCTGCGCCGATGGCACGCCCATGGGCGCCCGCGACGCCGCCCTCTTCGCCGTGCTCCTCGGCTGCGGCCTGCGCCGCGCCGAGGCCGTCGCCCTCAACGTCGGCGATGTCGCCGAGGGCAGCGCGCTCGTCCAGCTCGGCAAGGGCCGCAAGGCCCGCCGCGTGCCCATGCCAAGCGGCACCCGCCAGGCCGTCGCCGCCTGGCTCGCGCTGCGCCCCGACGCGGCGCAGGGCGAGCCCCTCTTCACCTCGCTGGATAGGCGGCCCCAGCAGCGCGGCGGGCGGATCAGCGACCAGGCCGTGCTGCACATCCTGCTGCGGCGGGCCGCCCGCGTCGGGGTCAGCGACGTCTCGCCCCACGACTTCCGGCGCACCTACATCTCGCAGCTGCTCGACGCCGACACCGACATCGCCACCGCCAAGCAGCTCGCCGGCCACGCCAGCGTCGAGACCACCGCCCGCTACGACCGGCGCGGCGAGCACGCCCGCCAGCGCGCCGCCGAGAAGATCCACGTGCCCTTCTTCCCCGTCGAGGTCAGACACTGAGACCACCCGACAGCACCTCGCCGCGCAGCCCGGTCGGGCGCACCAGCGGCGCACACCAGCACGAGGATCAGACCGAAAAATACCCCGGCAAACACGCCGATCATCAGCCGCAGCGCGTCGAGCCCCCAGTGCTCAGCCAGCAGCCCCGTCAGCCCGGACCAGCTGGCCCCGCCGAGGCTCCCCGCCGAGGCCAACAGCCCGATCGCTGTGGGCGTGAGGTCGTGCCCCAGGCGCTGCGGCACCTGGGCGATGAGCAGGGGGTAGATCGGTGCCATCGCCCCCCCGAGCACGACCAGGCCGAGCAGCAGCCCGCCTGCCCCGAGCGGAAGCTGGAGCAGCAGCGCGCCGATCAGCACCCCGCCCGCGCTCAGGCCAAGCAGGAGATCCGGCCGCACCCTCTCGGCGACCAACCCCGAGAGCAGGCGCCCCAGCGTGAAGCAGCCCCA
>JAAXUL010000127.1 GCA_013336035.1 Chloroflexales bacterium | reverse complement strand
CTGTAGGTGACGGTCACCGCGGCCGAGGCGCCCGGCGCCAGGCTCGTCAGGGCCGGCGTGCTGGCCACCACGGACGTGATCGGCGGGCTAACTAGCGGGCTGGTCGGCGAGGCGGCGACGCTGAAGCTGTCGACGGCGTTGCCCGTGTTGGTCAGGGTGTAGGTGAAGCTGACGTTAGCGCCAGCGGTGGTCGTAACTGCCTCGCTGGCCGTGGGCACGAAGCTGAAGCTGCGCGCGACGGGGACAGTGATGAAGTCGCTCTGGCTAACCGAGCGGGGCGGCGAGGCGCCCTGGACGCTCACCTGGAAGGTGAGGGTCACCGGGGAGGTTGGCGGCGGGATCGTGGGCGTGTTGACAACAATCTCCAGGGTGCTGGTGATCTGGGGCCCGAGGGTGAGGCTGCTCGGGGTGACCGTGCCGATGCTCCAGCCCGCGGGCGGCGTGCCCTCAAAGATCGGGGTGCTAACCAGGAAGGTGCCCGTAACGTCGCCGGTGTTGGTGACGATATGGCTGAAGGTCACCGTCGCAGCGGTGCGCGGCTGGGTCAGGGGGCCCGAGACGGCGGGCTGGGCCGGGTTGGTCGTGACAATGGCGGGAGTGGTGGTGTCAGTCACCACGTTCGAGCCCTGGAGGCCCGCGAAGACCTGCACGGCGGTGACGTCGGCGGGGGCGCCGGCGAGGGTGTCGGGGGGCACGCGCACGCTGACGACAAAGTCGGTCTGCCCGTTGGGGGGCACCGTGACCAGGGCCGGGGCCGAGGCCCAGTCGTTGCTCGAGGTGAAGACCACCGTGTAGGTGAGGGTCACTGGCGCGGTGTGGCTGAGCGTATGGGTGTAGGTGGCGGTGCTGCCGGGCGTGACATTGCGGCTGTTCGGGCTGGCCGCGCCGAGCGTGAAGACCAGGGGCGCGCAGGGCCCGGGGTTGCCGGTGTTGAGCGCCGCGCTGTAGTCCGAGGTGTTGCCGCTGCCGTCGGTGACCGTGGCGGTGAGATACTGCTGGCAGACCGGCATAGGCAGGCTGAAGCTGCCGTCGGTGGCGCTGGTCGTGCCCGAGGTCAGGTAGATCGGGCCCTCGCGGGCCGCCGCCTCGCTGGCCAGGCTGGTAGTGAAGATCTCGACCGTGCAGCCGTTACAGCTGCTGCTCCCGGTGAGGGTCGGCGGGCTGCCGGGGGCGACGGCGAGGGAGGTGGGCGCCGCGCGGTTGCCGTTGCCTCCGGCAGAGAGGAAGATCCCGTTGTCGACATAGTTGGCGCCGGTGTCGTCGTGGAACTGGGTGGTGTTGCGCGAGAGGCGCACCCCGGTGGAGCGCTCGACGATGATGCCGAAGGCGTTGTTCTCGCCGTTGCGCACCAGCCGGTTATCCTCGACCGTATTAGTATTGGCGGTCCCCGCGGTAGTGCTCAGGCCGACCCAGATGCCGGCCGAGAGAGCGAAGCTGCCGGCGGGGACAAGCGCGTTGTAGGCCACCAGGTTGGACCTGATCGTATTGCCCGTGCCCCGGTAGATCCTGATGCCCTCGGCACGGTTGCGCGGGGCCGCGATCTGGGCATCCGTCGGGCGCGAGGCGAAGTAGATCTCGCCGCTGGCGGGGGCGCCGACCTTGTTGCCGACGATCAGGTTATTATTCGCCTCGCTGCCGGTTGTTGTCGAGCCGAGGTTGATGCCCTGGTAGAGCCCGCCGATCACGTTGCCCCGGATCGTGTTGCCGTCGGACTTCGCCGCGCGGACACCGACCGACAGGCGCGCATCGGTGCGGAAGAGGGGGTTCAGGGGCGAAGAGCCGTCGGCGGCGACGCCGATATAGTTGCCCTCAATAGTGTGGTTGCCGCTGACGCTGGTGGCGGACGCCGCGATGGGGGTGATCAGGATGCCGCCGCTGAAGCCGTCCGCGCTGTCGCTGTAGGCGATGATATTGCGGTCGGCCGAGGTCGGCCCGCCGACCAGCACCCCCGTGCCATTCTCGAGGAAGATATTGGCGGCGCCGTTGGCCGTGGTGGTGATCAGCGAGGTAGTGCCCAGGATATTGGTACCGAAGAGGTTGCCCTTGATCACATGGTCGCCGGTGCGCAATTGGATGCCGTAGGTGTCGTTGGCGCTGATCACATTCCCTGGCCCGATAGTGACCTTGCCGATCGGCAGGCCGGTGGCAGCCTGGGTGAGGCCGATATAGATGCCCGGGCCCGCGCCCGTCTCAGCGCCCGAGCCATTGGGCTGCCGGTTGCCGCTGCCGTCGAGGCCGATATAGTTGCCGGCGATGGTGGCATCGCCCCAGGTGAAGGTGGTGTCGGGCATCTCGATGCCGCGGTATGTGTTGCCGGCGATCACATTGCGCTTGCTGATGTCGGCGGCGTCGCCGATGATGGTGTTCTTCGGGCCGTAGCGCGAGTCGCCGCCAAGCCTGATGCCGAGGCGGTTGGCCAGGCGCACGCCCGTCTTGCTCACGCCGATGTAGTTGCCGGTGATGACCGTGCCGGTCGGGATCTGTGCGCTGACCGGGTCGCTAGCGTCGAAGCCGGTGACATTGATGCCCGCCGAGATCGAGCCGGTGATGGTCGAGGTGAAGCCGCCGATCACATTATTGCTGATCGTCGTGTCGCGGCTGCCGGCGGCCACGAACACGCCCGCGGCGGCCCGGTTGGTGTTGATCTCGGCGGGCAGGCCGGTCCCATCTTTATTGACGCCTATATAGTTGCCGACAATGCTGTTGCCCTGGTTCAGCCCGCCGCCCGTGATTAAGTTGTAGATACGCACGCCGCCGGTGAGGTTGCCGGCGAGCACATTGCGGTCGGTGGCGCTATCGGCGCCGATGATGTTGCCGCTGGCGCCGTTGGCGAGGAATACGCCGTAGGCGTCGTTGTCGCGGGCCGTGAGGCCGGTCAGGTCGACGCCGATCCAGTTGCCGTAGATCTGGTTGTTGTCGCCACCGTTGATATAGATGCCCGAGCCGCTCGCGTTATTGTCGCCGCTGTTGCGGAAGCCGATGATCACCAGCCCGCGGATAATGTTATTGTTCGAGCGGATGGTCAGGCCGTTGGCCTCGGAGATCGCCGTGCCGTCGATGACGATGTTATGGCCCGCCCCGGCGTCAATGGTGGTGCTGTTATCGGTGAGGTCGGGCAGGGGCGTGGCGGGCACGATCGTGCCGGTGAGGCTGACGCTGAAGCTGATCGTGTTGGGCCCCGCGACGTTGGCCAGGCGGATGGCCTCGCGCAGCGAGCAACCGTCGGCGTCGGTCCCGCAGTTGCCCGTGCCGCCATCAATATCGTTGAGGTTCGAGACGGTGATCGTCTGCGCATAGGCGGGTCGGGCTGCCGGCATGGCCATGAGCACCAGGGCAAGCAGCACGGCGAGGCTGAGACGACGTTGAGATGGCTGCACAGGGTTCCTCCTCCGGAGGTGTATCCGGCAAGCGCTCGCGCGGCTTGCCCCGCCGCATCGGGCTGATAGCATCGGGAGGGCCAGGGCCCTCCCTGTGGATATCCCTTGGGCCCCTACCGGCGCAGCAGCGGCATCCAGATCCTTGGCTGCACGAGGCCGTAGATAACGTTGATGCGATCAGTCACCGTGGCCGAGCCGATCGTCACCTTCGTCGTGTCCTCGCGAACAGTGAGCGAGAGGGTCTCGGTGCTGCCCGGGAGGCCCCGCCGGTCCACGAGGACGATGGCCTGGAACTGCATGCTCTGGTAGCGCTTCGCCTGAACATCGGTCACCGTGTCGAGGTTAAAGCAGCCGTTAGAGTCGATCGCAATGTCGGCGTTGAGCGACCGGAAGCTGACGCGGCTGCCCAGGTTCGTCGACCAGACAAAGCAGAAGCGGGTAGCCCGGTTGCTGAGGTTCTGGACGAAGTGCGTGAAGGTCGAGGACTGCCCGGCCGCGCCGTCCTGCTCCTGGTTGCCGTCGGTGATCAGGGCGTCGGGGTCGAGGTCAACCCGCGTGGTGTCCGAGAACAGCGCCGTGATTGGCCCGAAGCCGCCCGTCGGCGAGAGGGGTACGGTCGCGGTGACGTAGGTGATCGCCTCGACCAGCCCGCCGCCGGGCTTATCAACCTGGGCGCCCTCCGGCACGGTCACATCGATGCGGACCCGGGCCTCGCCGCCGGGGACGAGGATGAACGAGCGGGTGTTGACGCTGGTCGCCCAGAGGCCCGTGGCCCCGACATCATCGATAGTCGTCTCGGCGATGCCGAGGGTGACGGTGACATTGCCGTCGTTGCGGATGACGTGGGTGTGCGGGACCGTCTCGGTGGGCCTGGCCGAGCCGAGGCTGACGGTCGGCGAGACGACCAGGACGGGCCGCGGCAGCACGGTTGTCTCGAGGCGCACCGCCTGCGAGAGGGCGCCGCTGTCCTTGATGACGGTCACCGTGGTGACATCGGTGATGCCGGCCTGCACATTGGGGTTGGGTCCCCTGGGCAGGGTCAGGGTCACGGTGATCAGCCGGGAGGTGCCGGCCTCGAGCGGCGTGGGCAGCGTGAAGACCGTGTTCGTGACCGGGTCCGTGCTGACGCCCCAGCCCGCGAGGGTGCCCTGGGTCTGGAGCTTGAGGCCGGTCACGTCGAGGGTGCCGGTGTTCGAGAGGCGCAGCGTATAGGTCACGACATCGCCGGGGGCGTGGCTGGTCGGGCCGGTCAGGTTGGTCAGGCTGAAGCCGGTGCTGACCGGGAAGGCAGAGTACTCAGAGCTGTTGCCGAAGCCGTCGGTGGCGATCAGCAGCAGCTGGGCGCCGGGGGCGCCGAGGCCGCCATAGATCTGGCGCGTGAAGCGGCCGTTATCGTTCACCGAGAAGGAGGAGGTGGCGTCAATGGCGTTGCCGCCGACCGGATAGGTGAGGAGCGTCTCGTAGCCCTGGCCGGATGTGGGCGAGGCCTCGGGGCCGGGGCGGAAGACCTGGATAGTGCAGGAGATACAGGCCGACACGGGGCTGACGCCGGCCTCGGTGCGGACGGTGCTGGTGATCACGTAGCCGTCGATGACGCCGGTGTCGCCGACGCGCAGGCGCAGCGGGTCGCTGAAGGTGGTCACGTCCACCGGCGGCGGGTCGATGTCGTGGTTCGGGTTCGTCAGGCTGGCCGTGGGCGTGTCGGCGGCGGGGGGCCTGGCCGTGAGCACGCTTGTGCCGGCCAGCGCGATGCCGGCGCCGTTGCCGCTGAGCCCGTTGCCGAGCATGCGCACCCGGCCGGCGTTGCCGGTGACGGCGATAGCCGGGCCCTGGCTGTAGCGCAGCGTGTTGGTGAGGATATTGACGTTGCTGAGCGTCCCCGTAACCGAGATGCCGGCGCCGAAGGGGTGGGAGATCGGCGGCGACGAGGGGCTGATGGTGGTCGTCACCCAGCCGATGCGCATGAGCGAGACCGTGATCGTCGAGGTGCCCTCGATCAGCACGCCGGGGGGGCCGGCGGCCGTGGTCGCGTCGCCGGCCAGGGTGCCGCTGCTGAGGGAGGTCTGTAGGGCGCCGCCGGTGATGCGTACGGCCGGGCCAGCGTTGGCCTCGCTGACGATGAAGCCGGTGCCGCCGTCGGAGAGCCCGGCGACCGTATTGTTGAAGGTTGTGCTAAGGGTGCCGGTGCCGCTGATCACGATGCCCGCGCCGGTGTTGCCGGCGACGTAAGTGTCGGTGGCGTAGGTGTTCCGCGAGTCGAAGACCTCGACGCCGTTGCCGGTGTTGGGCAGCCGGTCGTTGTGGGCCGGGTTCAGGCCGACATAGTTCCTGCGCAGGGTCGTCGTGACGGCGCCGCTCAGGCGCAGGCCGAACAGGCTGTTGCCCGAGACCGTATTGGTGTAGACGTTGGTGCCGGTCGTGACCGATAGCCCGGCGGTCTCGAGCAGCAGGCCGCCCGCGCCATTGCCGGTGATCGTGTTCGAGAGCACGCTGGTGCCGCCGGCGCCGCGCACGAGCACGCCGGTCTGGCTGTTGGCGGCGACAGTGTTAGTGAAGACCGTGGTGTTGAGCGTGCCCGAGAGCACGAGGCCGGACTGGAGGTTGCCCGAGATAATGCTGGTGCGCACCAGCGAGCCGCTCGTGCCGTCGAGCAGCACGCCAGCCTGGGTATTGCTGATGATGGTGCTGGCGCTGACGGTGACCGGGCTAGTGCTCTGGACTTGAACGCCGGCCTGGGTGTTGGAGCCAATGGTGGTCGTAAGGATGCTGGTGCTGCCGGCGCCGAGGATCTGCACGCCCACGAGGTTAGGCAGGCTCAAGAAATCGCCGGTGCCGGTCGGGTTGGGCACCCGGCCAATAAAGCTCGAGGAGATCACCGTGCCGGTGACGCCCGTGCCGGTGATAAGCACGCCGGGGGTGCTGGTGTGGCCGGCGATCGTGCTGCCGTCGATCCTGGTGGCCGAGGCGCCGCTGTCGACAGCGATGCCGCCTAGGGCGTTGCCGAGAGGGCCATCGCGGGAGCCATTAAGGCCGACATAGACGCCGCTGCTAACCGTATTGCTGATGCTGCCGGTGCCCGTAATGCGAATGCCGTAGCCGTTGTTACCGCTGATCACCAGGGGCGTCGCCGTACCGCCGATGGTATTGTTGCTGGCTCCGCTTTCGACGCGGATGCCGTCGCCGCTGTTCGGCACGGCGGTGGTGCCCAGCCCATTGATACCAATCTGGTTGGCGCGGATGAAGTTGCCGGTCGTGCCTGCGCCCGTCAGCAAAATACCCGCCCGGTCATTGCGACCGGCGGGCCCGTTGCCGCTGATGGTGTTAGCGAGGCCAGGGCTGACACCGCCGATAATATTGCCGGTGCTTGTCGCGACACCCGTGGAGGCGATGATGATCCCCGCCTCGCCATTGCGGAGGGCCACATCGCCCACGCCGATGCCAATGCTCGAGGACGAGACCGTGTTGGTGCCGGAGTTCTCGATAGAGACACCGGCAATGTCACTGGCGCCGATAGTGTTGCGCGTAATGGTATTATTTGAGGCGCCCCCGGTGATACGGACCCCATAGAGATTGCCAGCCGTGGTGGCGCCATCCGGCAGCACGCCAATAAAATTGTCGCTGATAGTGTTGCCGGTAGCCCCGGGGCCTTCGATCAGCACCCCCGCCCCCTGGGGCGCAAGCTGACCCGTGAAGCCGGTGATGCTCAGGCCATAGATCGTGACGTTACGGCTGGTAATCTTCAGGCCTGGGAAGGTGGCGCCGGCGCCATCGATACGCACCCTGACGCCCGTGAGCGGCGGCGTGGGCCGCGCATCGATGGTCAGATCGGGCGCGCTGATGATCAGGCTGCCGAGGCCGCTGGTGATCGGGAAGGTCGCCACGCCCGCAGTGATGAGGTTGCTCGCGACGAAGATCTGGCTTGGGATCCCGTCGCGGTTGGCCTCGCCGATGGCCCGGCGCAGCGAGCAGTCCGGGGGCCCGCTAGTCAGACAGTAGGTGCCAATGGCGGTCCCACTATCAAAGCTAAGATCGGCGGTGGTGTCGACTGTGTAGTCGCCTGCCGCCTCTACCGCGCGGGGCGCCAGGGCAAACGGGTACAGCAACAGGGCGAGGGCCGACAGCAGGAGGAGCATTTGCCTGCGCGGAGTCATCCCGAACTCCTTACGCCGCACTCACCGCGGCGGCTATAGAACCACGCGAATCACCCATGGGGTGTGAAAGGATCGCACTGATAGTACGCGCGGCTATTCTAGCACTTTCTGTAAAGAATTGGTAGGGGGGCAGCGTAGGAATTGGGTCCTGAAAAACGGCTCAGGGGCGCGTGAGGACACCAATCGAGCGCAGGTAGGTGAGACTCGAGGCGTACTGCTGATCCTCGTAGAGGGCGATCTGCTCTTCGGGGGCGCCGCGCTCCCAGGGGGTGCGCCAGTCGTCGTCGCGCGAGCGCGAGGGGGCGGCGAACTCGCGCAGGACGGGCAGGACATCCCGGATATCGCGGGCGGGGTAGCCGCGCCACCAGGCGTCGGTGAGCAGGCGGACGTGGCGGGCGCTGTGGCTGACCAGCTCGATCTGGCATGGGGCGGCGGGGGCGAGGGCGGCGAGCAGCACCAGCAGGCGGCGCAGGTTGAGGTCGCCCTCGCCGAGGGCGCAGCGCACGAGGCGCCAGCCCTCGTGGCTGGGGTACGCGATGTAGTCGGCGAGGTGTACGTTACAGATATGAGGCGCCAGGCGGTGCACCGCGGTGAAGGGGTCCTCGGCGACAATCAGGGCATTGACGGGGTCGAAGGTGACGCCGATGCCGCCAACCTCGGCGACGACGTGCAGCAGGTCATCCGTGGTAAGGTCCTGGTGGTTCTCGAGGGCGAGGGTGATGCCGTACTGCTCGGCGAGGGGGCGGGCGGCGCGCAGGCGCGCGATCACCCCGGCGAGGTACGCCTCCCAGTCGGCGGTGAAGGCGGCGCGGGCCCCCTCGAGCACGGGGCTGGCAAGCACGCGCAGGATGCGCGTGCCCAGGGCGGCGGCCACGGGGATGGCGGCCTCGAGGCTTGCCAGGTCGATCACATCGGTGTCGACCACGGGGGTGAGCCCGCACATAGCGAGGCGGTCGCGCAGGGCGGCGAGCCGAGCGGGCGCCTGGTCGGGCAGCAGGGCGATGGGCAGCGCGACGCTCTGTAGACCAGCGCGGACGGCCAGGGCGATGATCGCATCGATGCCGAGGGGGCTTGCGACGGCGCGGGATGTCCCACGGCCGACGAGCCCGCACCGGAAGCTGAAGCTGAGGGCAGAGAGGCCGACCAGCACGGGCGTGCTCCTCGAGTCAGGTCGCGGGATAAGGGCTATTCTACCACAGGTCGCCACGCCCGCCTTCATCTGTCCGCACCGCCGCCAGGGCAACGTCAACGTCAGCGAGGGAGCAGTCGGCTGTGAACGCCCCGATGAGGGCTGGGGGTGAGGGCCTGGCGCGGCAACAGAGCTTTGGCGCGACTCTGTCAACGCTGGCACGGAGTGTGCCCGTGCCGCCCGTGGGGCACCCGGACGGCGGGCGCCAGAGAGCGTTTGGAGAGATGCTATGACTGAGCGCGATACCGGGGCGATGCGGCAGCGCCTCGAGCAGCTGCGGGCCGAGCTGCGAACAGGCCGCGAGAACCTGCCGGCCGGCGAGGATAGCGAGATAGCGGACGTCGGCGCCGGGCAGCACAATGCCGACGCCGCCACCGACACCTTCATCCGCGAGCGCAACCTGGCCCTCCAGGGCAACGCCGACGATATCCTGGCCCAGATCGACGCCGCCCTGCGTCGCTATGACGCGGGCACCTACGGGGTCTGCGAGCGCTGCGGCCGGCTCATCGGTGCGGAGCGGCTGGAGGCGCTGCCTTACACGGCGTTCTGCATCGAGTGCGCGCGCGAGCGCGCTGGGTCGCAGTAGCGCCCCGGCGCAGCTCGCGGCAGACACGAGGCGCGGGACGCACCCGGGCCGCGCCTGGCCCTAAGCCGCCCGGTCGAAGCGCGAGAGGAACTCACGCACCGCCTCGTCGACGCTTATCGCGCCGGCCATAATGCGGTCGTGGTAGGTTGGGATGAAGTCGAACAGCAGCGAGCGCCCGGTCTGTATCTCGCGCAGCATCAGGTGGCCGTGGGCGCCGACGGACTCGAGCATGCCGCTCTCGTGGAAGGCGCGCTCGGTGGCGGCGACATCGTAGGGCAGGCGCACTATCTGGGCGCGCCAGCCCTCGCGCGCGCGGGTGAGGCGGGCGTAGGCGGCCCGGCGGTCGCCGTCGAAGGGCAGGCCCACCGAGCCGGTGTTGACCACGAGGGTGGCGCCGAGGCGCCGTGTGAACGGCACATGGGTGTGCCCGACGCAGAAGATGGCCGCCGCGGGGTCGATCTGCCGGCGCAGCTCGTCGTCGGGCGAGTCGCGCGTCAGGCCATCGCGGTCGTGGCGCACCGAGGCGTGGTACACGACTAGCTCGGGGCCGCCCAGGTCGATGCGCAGCTGCTCGGGTAGGGCCGCGACGGTCGCGATCTTGTCGGCCACCTGGCTGTGGGTCCAGTCGAGAATACGGCTGATCTCGTAGCGGAGGCCGGTGCCGGGGAAGCCGGGGCGGCGGCGATCCTGATCGTAGGTGAGGACATAGCGCTCGTGGTTGCCGCGAATCAGGCGCCAGCCCTGCTCGCCGGCCATCGTGAGCACAAGATCAAGGCATGGGCCAGACTGAGGCCCACGATTGATAATGTCGCCCGCGACCACGACGAGGTCGGGGGACCAGAGCTCGAGGTCTTCGACGAGTGCGTGCAGCGCTGCCAGATTGCCATGGATGTCGGCGAGGACCGCTATTTTTTCCATCAGCATAGAGTATAGCCAGCGCGCTGCCGACGGTCAATCAGACTTGAGTCCGGTCTCGGGGTATACTAGTGCGGGCCGCCTGGCCGTAGAGGAGACCGCATGCCTGCCCAGCGCCACCCCTTCATGGCCGCCGTGGCCCCCTGGCTGTTCGTGCTTATGTGGAGCACCGGGTTCGTCGGCGCCCGCTTCGGGCTGCCGTACATCGAGCCGTTCACCTTTCTCAGCCTCCGCTTCGTGATCGCCTCGTCGCTGCTGGCGGGCCTGGCCCTGGCCCTGCGCTCGCCCTGGCCAAAAAGCGCCACCGAGCTGCGACACATTGCCGTGGCGGGGCTGCTGCTGCACGCTGGCTACCTGGGCGGGGTCTTCTTCGCGATCGACCGGGGGATGCCGGCGGGCCTCAGCGCCCTGGTGGTGAGCCTGCAGCCCATCCTCACGGCGGTGCTCGCCCAGGCGACTCTGGGCGAGACGGTGAGCAGACGCCAGTGGCTCGGGCTGGTCCTCGGGCTGGCCGGGGTTGCGCTGGTGGTGGGCGAGAAGCTGGCCGCGCCCGGCGCCGGGCCGCCGCCGGTGACGTTCGGAAGCCTGACCGCGGTCGTCGTGGCCCTGTTCAGCACGACCCTCGGCACGATCTACCAGAAGCGTCACGGCGCTCGCATGCCGCTGCTGAGCGGCACCGCCCTGCAGTATGTCGCCGCGGGCCTGGTGATCGCACCGCTGGCCCTGCTTTTTGAAACACAGCAGATCACATGGGCCCCTCAGCTGGTCTTCGCTCTGGGGTGGCTGGTGCTGGTGCTCTCGCTGGGCGCGATCATGCTGCTGCTGCTGCTGCTCAGGCTCAACTCGACGGCGCGGGTGGCGAGCCTGTTCTATCTGGTGCCGCCGGCGACGGCCGTCGAGGCCTACCTGATCTTTGGCGAGCGCCTGGGGCCCGTGGCCCTGGCGGGGCTGGTGGTAACCTCGCTGGGCGTGGCCCTGGTGGTCATCCAGCGCTAGCGGTACGCACCACGCTGCAATGAAGGGGAGAGCTATGGCAGACAGGCTGATGGAGCCGCCGGAGGCGCTGCGGCCGTTCGCCCGGGTGGTGCGGGCGGGCGAGGTGGCGCTGCACTGCTTTGTGGCGGGGGCCGAGGGTGCGCCGGGGCTGCTGCTTGTCCACGGACTGGGCGATGAGGGCGATACGTGGCGCAGGATGCTGCCGGCGCTGGCGGAGCGCTACCGGGTGGTCGCCCCCGACCTGCCGGGGTTCGGGCGAAGCGAGGGCCTGCCCGGGGCCACGACGGTGGGCGCCCTGGCCCGGACTCTGGTCGCGCTGCTGGGCGCCCTGGGGGTCGGGCGGGCGACGGTGGTCGGCCACTCGGGGGGCGCGATGGCGGCGCAGCGCCTGGCGCTGGGCGCGCCGGGGCTCGTCGAGCGCCTGGTGCTGGTGGCGGGCTGCCTGCCCGTGGCGCGCCAGCTGCCGCCCCCGGGGCCGCTGTGGATCTTCCTGGCGCCCGGCGCGGGCGAGCTGGCCTACGGCAGCCTGCGCCGCTCGCAGGACGAGGCCTACGCGACGCTGCGGCCCTACTACGCCGACCTCGACGCCCTGCCCGCCGAGGAGCGCGAGTTTCTGCGGCGCCGGGTCTGGGCGCGGGTCTGGAGCAACAGGCAGCGGGCGGCCTTCCTCTCGATGCTGCGCTGGAGCGCCATCGACGGCTACGGGCGTGCCGGGCAGTACCGCGCGGCCATGGCCCGCTGCCTGGTGCCGACGGCGCTGGTCTGGGGCGAGCAGGATGCGGTGATGCCCCGCTCGCTCGGCGAGGCGGTGGTGGCGCTGGTGCCAGGGGCGCGGATGCACGTCATCCCCGCCTGCGGGCATAACGTGCAGCACGAGCGCCCGGCGGAGCTGGCGGCGATCATCGGGTAGCGGAATTTCGCCCGCAGATTACGCAGATGGGCGCGGACACTAGCCGACCCGCGCCGCGAAGCGCTCGATGGCGGCGGCGGCGACGGGCCAGTCGGGGTCGAGCATAAGGTTGTGGGCGGCCTCGGGCACGACGACCAGCTCGGCGCCGTAGGCCGCGGCGGTGACGGCCTGGGCCTCGGCGTCGAAGACAGCGTCGCGCCCGGCGGCGACCACGAGCAGGGGGGTACGGTTGGCGGCGGGCCTGGGGCGCAGGATCATGCTCTGCATAGCCACCAGGGGCGGCTCGGTCACCATGCGGCCGACGTGGCAGGCCAGCTGGTCGGGCGCGATCGTGGGGCGGAAGAGCAGGCGCCGCATGGTCTCGGGCTCGAGGCGCAGCATCGCCCGCGGGTCGACCCGGTACTCGGGGGGCGTGCGGCGCCGCATAAAGTAGCGCACGATGTCCACCGGCGAGCTGCAGAGCAGCACCGCGCCCGCCAGCGGCGGCACGTCGCCCAGCACGCCCGTGATATAGAGCTGGGTCAGGTAGCCGCCCGTGCACTCGATCAGCCAGCGGCAGTTCCAGTCGGTGAACTGGCCGCGCGGGTGCCACGAGCCGCTATAGGCGATGCGCG
>JAAXUL010000737.1 GCA_013336035.1 Chloroflexales bacterium | reverse complement strand
CCTTCTGACGGCCCCAGCGCACCCCCCTCTGGCGTGGTCTGGCTCCAGGCCAGGGTGGCGCGAATGTTATCGAGCTCGCGCTCGAACCAGTCGAGCCAGATTGTGGCTTCAGAAGAGTAGACCTTGACTCCCGCCTCATGGATGATCGTGCTTGCGTAGTAGCGGCCATGCTGCTGGCGCGCCGCCTCCAGCTCCCCGCTTTCCGCCAGCCGTTCCAGCGCATACGCGCGGATGGTCTCCAGCATCACAAAGCGCGACTCGCCATCTGGCCCCTCTTCCTGCCGTAGCAGGCTCTTATCCACCAGCGCGGCCACGCCCTCAATGACAACAAAAGGCAGGCGCCCATCCGCGTTGCAGGCCGCCTCGGCCGCCTCCAGCGTGCAGCCGCCCACAAACACGCCGAGTCGCCTGAACAGTGTTTGTTCGCCTTCGTCCAACAGCTGGTAGCTCCAGTCGATCGTGTTGCGGATGGTCTGCTGGCGCTCCGGCGCATCCCGCGGCCCGCCAATGAGTACACCCAGACGCCATTCCAATCGCTTGAGCAGCGCCTCGGGGACAAATAGCTTGATCCGCGCGGCTGCAAGCTCGATCGCCAGCGGCAGGCCATCAAGGCGCACACAGATCTCGGCGACTGCCGGCGCGTTCTGATTGGTGATCGCGAAATCGGGCTTCACCGCTTGAGCCCGCGCGATGAACAGCGCGACCGCGGCGTACTGGGACACAGTTTCCAGCGGCAGGAGCTGGAGCTGGTCAGGCAGTGCTAGCGGCGGCACCGGGAATTCTTGCTCGCCGCGCACATGCAGCACGACGCGACTGGTGATCAGCATTTTCAGCTGAGGCGCGGCCGCGAGCAGTTCGGCCACGCGCGGCGCGGCCTCCACGACTTGCTCGAAATTATCGAGCACCAAAAGCAACTGCTTGTCGCGCAGGTGCGCTCGCAGCTGTTCCAGTGGTGTCACCTGGCCCTGTGCTTTCATGCCCAGGGTCTGCATGATCGTCGGAATGACCAGGTCAGAGTCGCTAATCGGAGCCAGATCGACGAACCAAACGCCGTCCGTGAAGGTGTCGAGAAGCTCTGTGGCCGCTTGCAGCGCCAGGCGGGTCTTACCGGTGCCGCCGGGGCCAGTCAAGGTGATCAAGCGGATGTCAGCACGGCCCAGCAATGCGTCGATGGCTGCACGCTCCTGTTCACGGCCGATCAGGGCGGTAGGCTGGGCCGGAAGGTTGTGACGCACGTCTGGGGCAGACGATCCCGTGACGAACCTTGCCCGTGGCGCGGCGTTGAATTGACGTTCATCGTAAAGTTGCTTGACTTCAGCCGGCGTCGGTAGGGCGAACAGTGCGGCGTAGCGTTTCAAGTTGGCGGCAGCGTAAATCAGCCCTGCCAGTCGTTGTTCATCGGATGGGCCGGGTTTGTGGCAATAGCTCAACCCAACCGCAACTCCGGCAAGCCAGTATTGGCCCCAGAGGTCGTCGTGCAAACTCGGATGGTTCTCGCTAACCCAGGTCGCAAACACGCTTCGCGCAGAACCAATGACCGCGCAGGCTCCCGCCATTTCGATCGGTGCCTGGTGCGGGTCGAGGATATCCGCCTCGGCAAGTCGCGTAATCAGGGCCACACACGTTGCGAACGACACCCGCGCCATCGCGAGTAGCAGGTAGGACATCTCCAGGTAGCGCTGGTCATAGAAGAGCGGCATCTGCTCTTTGAAGAGCGCGAAGTCAATCAGGTAATATCCATCAAGTACCTCGGCATTGTCGGAAAATTTGATCAATATGTTGCCGGTATTCAAGTCACCGTGGAGAAACCCGGTGACGATGTCAATCGGTCGTGTCGTGCCCCAACAATCGATGTTGCGGGCATACGCCAATGGATTGCGGAAAACATCCCCGCTTATGAGGAAGCCTGGGATGTGTGGATGCATTTGGCAGACACGGTCAAGAAAGCTGTCGATGTTTCCACCCGGTTTGAGGCGAAAGCCCAGCCACTTTTCCAACAGCCGTTGCGGATGAACCGCTTGCTCAAAAGCCAAGTTCACGTTCCACTCGGCCAGCAAGAGCGTATTTGTGGCGGCAAAGATTGTTTTGAGCTGGCTTTGTCGCCCGTAGCTCGCCAGTGAACGATAATCGCGCAAGGATTGACCGGCAATTCGATAGAAGATTGCGATTGTATCGTCATGCTCGACCCGATCGAAGGCCATTGCGGCTATGTGATCGCGCGTAAAATCAGGCGGGGACTTGCTCAACGCGATAGTGTGTCGGGTCACTTCATCGGCTTGCGATGACTTGTTCCTGCGATTAAGTTTGAGGATGAAATGCTCAACCCGCTTGGAAGTATGTGACGATACACTGACAAGAAAAATCACCGCACCTGACCACCCCCCTATCAGTTGCTGCAGCGGTGTGATCGTCATGTTGTGTCGGTCTTGCGCCAGAAAGATTACGCGCTGGTATTCGAGAGGCAGAGATTGAAAGCCTGGTGCCAGATCGGACATTGTGCTGGCCTTTCCGCTCCGAGATTTTAATGGTCACTTCTCGCTGTGTGGCTTATAGGATGATCCATATCCGTTCAGGCGATCCTGAGAGCAGGAGCTCTGGGGTTGGCTCAGGGTCATCGCATCTAAATCCGCATTCCCATCACGTTTGAGCGTCGTTTAGGAACCGGTAGCGAGTGCAGGACCGGCGAGGAGCCGGAGCAGGTAGTTCGGGTCGAGCGCGGCACGGAAACGCTTCTGCTTCATGCTCTGCTTGGAGGAGCGGTCCTGCTGCAAGAGGTTGAGCGCGATATGGCGCAACACCGCCAGGTTTTCGGCCCCCTTACCCACCGAGATGCGACACTCGTCCTCGCGAAACACCAGGTCGAGGAGCCAATGGACCGAGTTCTCGATCCCCCAATGGCCACGGACGGCAAAGGCGAAGGTGTGGGCGTTGCCGTCCAGACTGGCGATGTAGAAGCGCTCCTCCACGCTGGTCTTGTCGTTCACCCGGCGCTCGGCACGCACCATCCCAATACAGCCCAACTTGGGCCAACGGCCCGTCGGCTTCACCCTGGACAAGACGGCCGGCTCCATCAGCGTCCAATAGGTGCGGCGCTCCCAGCGCCCGTGCTGGGTCTCCTCCGTCTGATAGATGTCGTAGGCGAGGTCGGCGAAATTGCGCGCCTGGGCGTCGGCAAAGGCGGCGCGAATGGCGTCGTGCAGCGTCGGCTGGTTGCCCTTGGCCGCGATCACGTAGTCTGCCTCCTTGCGCACAATCGTCTCAGCCGTCTTCACCTGGCAGTGGAGAGCATCCACGGTGACAATGCAGCCGGCCAGGGCCAGCTTCTCCAGCAGGGCCGGCACGGCGGTGATCTCGTTGGAGTCCGGGTGCACCTTTTCTTGCCCAAGGATGAGCCGATTGGCGCTGGCCCAGGCACTGACAATTTCGACCGCGGCCTGCCCCCAGGCTTTGGCGGCCGATTTGCGCAGGGTCTTGCCATCGACGGCCACCAACTCGCCCTTGGTCGCGGTCTGGATGGCGGCGAACCAGGCCAGGAAGCCCTGTTGCAGTTCCGCGGGGTTGAGGTGGGCCAGCACTCGGCTGAAGGTGTCATGCGAGGGGATGCCATTGGGCAAGGGCAGCAGCGTGCGCAGCCAGTCCTCTTTCGCCTGGCCAAAGGTCTCCATCCCCGTCGGTCCCTCTGCGCCCGCCAGGATGGCGCAGATCGCAATCGTCAGGATGTCCAGCAGGCTATGGGCACGGGTGCGCTCCACCCGTGGGTCGCTCAGCTGCCCAAAATGCGTGGCGATACTCGCCAGGTGTCCTTCCGTCATCAGGTGCCTCCGCTGCGGGCCTCGGTTCCTCTCAGCAGGATACCCGCCCGCCACCCGGGAGGCAACCCTCATGATCTTGGCGTTCGCTACTCTACAGATTCCGCTTTGCTATCACGAATTAGATGCGATAGCCCTGGGGGTTGGCTGGCCCGCCCAATACTGGTGGTATGGGGCGGATCAACGCACATGTTGACGTGGGTGGTGAGGGCGGACCAACAGTAGCACAAACAGGGAGGACTATCAAGAGGAAGCGTGTTTAGTTCTGGTTAAGTATAAATCCTCGCTCTCTAGATGCGGCCACGCGTCGCGCCGACTCCACTCAGTGGAACGCGCCCAGGATGAGTGGGAAGATCTGGATGGTCTGGGCGTAGCCCGGGCCACCGGACGCAGATCGACGGCCAGGTGATAGATGGATCATAGCATGAACAATAGCGTGTCTGTCACTCCTGGGGTCACCTTATGATATTGTTGGCGAATCCCTTCTGGGAGGCTCCGGCTGTGCCGTTCCCCTTTCCAACGCGGCAAACCTGCGCTACAGTACCGCGTACGCACCGCCCATCGGGGATAGCACCAGGCACCAGGAGCCCAGGAAGGAGCCCAGCATGACCTTGCAGCGGCAAGCTATCT
Organism: Chloroflexales bacterium; assembly: GCA_013336035.1. Classification (GTDB taxonomy): domain Bacteria; phylum Chloroflexota; class Chloroflexia; order Chloroflexales; family Chloroflexaceae; genus CAIWXH01. The sequence continues at coordinate 123 of JAAXUL010000737.1, read as the reverse complement.
ATCTCATCCCTGCCGAAACCGAGCGTGTGGCCCGCGAGGCCTTCCCCGCCGGGAGCCCGATGATGGCGCTACGGGACGAGTTGGGCATGGTGTTCGCGGATAGCGACTTTGCCGACCTCTTCC
>JAAXUL010000736.1 GCA_013336035.1 Chloroflexales bacterium | reverse complement strand
TTCGGGGTCAATGTCGAGGGCGTCAGCTTCGACCTCGCCGGCGCGATGAAGCATAAAGACGCGGTGGTCAAGGCCAGCACCGACGGCGTGGCCTTCCTGATGAAGAAGAATAAGGTCGAGGTTATCTGCGGCTGGGGCACGCTCGCCGGCCGCGGCCAGGTCCACGTGAAGCTGAAGGACGGCGGCGAGCGCACCCTGGCGGCGAAGCAGGTCATCGTCGCCACGGGCGCGCAGCCGCGGCCCTTCCCCGGCGCGCCCTTCGACCGCGAGCGGGTGCTGTCGTCGACCGACGCGCTCAAGCTGACGGCGGTGCCGAAGAGCTTCCTGGCGATCGGCGCGGGCGCGATCGGCGTCGAGTTCGCCTCGATGTTCCGGGCCTTCGGCGCCGAGGCGACCGTGGTCGAGGCCCTGCCCCGCATCGTCCCGAACGAGGACGAGGAGGTCTCGGCCGAGCTGGTCAAGGCCTTCCAGCGCCGCGGGATCAAGACCCTGGCCGGCGCGAAGGTCGAGGGCATCGACGCGGGCGGCGAGCAGGTGGTGGTCAGCGTGACCGGCGCGGACGGGAAGAGCCAGCAGATCGCGGTCGAGAAGCTGCTCGTCGCGATCGGCATCCTGCCGAACACGAAGGAGATCGGCCTCGAGGGCGCGGGCGTGAAGATCAACGCGAAGGGCTTCATCGAGACCGACGGCTTTATGCGGGCCGCCGATGGGGTCTACGCCATCGGCGACTGCGTCGCGGCCACGCCCTGGCTGGCCCACAAGGCCAGCGCCGAGGGCATCCTGGCGGTCGAGCACATCGCCGGCCTGCACGTGGCGCCGATCGACTACGGCAAGATCGCCGCCTGCACCTACTGCAGCCCCGAGATCGCCAGCGTCGGCCTGAGCGAGGCCAGGGCGAAGGAGCAGGGCTACCAGGTGAAGGTCGGCAAGTTCCCCTTCTCGGCCAACGGCAAGGCCCGCGTGCTCGGCCAGAACCGCTTCGGCTTCATCAAGATCGTGGCCGATAAGACCTACGACGAGATCCTGGGCGTGCATATGATCGGCCCCCGCGTGACCGAGATGATCAGCGAGGGCGGCCTGGCCCTGACCCACGAGGCCACCGGCGAGAGTATGCTCGGCACTATCCACGCCCACCCTACGCTCTACGAGGCCATCGGCGAGGCGGCCCACGCGCTGGTGCACGGGGCGGCGATCCATATCTAGCGGCCGGACAGCCCGGTTGTCCGGGGTGTTTATGTGCGGGGAGGGCTTTGCCCTCCCCACAGGGTTTACCCCTCGGCCTCGGCCCGCATCGCCGCCCACAGGTGCTCGACGTCGGCGCGCGTGGTCGGCTCGGCGCCGATGCTGACGCGGCACATCCAGCGGCCGTCGAGCACGGCGGGGGTCAGGAAGGCCGCGCCCGAGGCGTTGATCCGCCCGACCCAGTCCAGGGTGTGCCGGTCGAGCTCATCGCCGCTCAGGCCGGGCGGCTCGTGGCGCGCGCAGACCGTCTGCAGGTGCACCTGGTTCAGGCGCACCCAGCCCGGCGTGGCGTCCACCTGCGCGGCGAGCCACTTCGCGCTCTCCAGGTCGCGGCGCAGGCGGGCACGCAGGGCCTCGGCGCCCTCGAGCCGCAGCAGGAACCAGAGCTTGAGGGCCCGGAAGCGTCGCCCCAGGGGGATGCCCCAGTCGCGGTAGTTGGTCACCGCGCCGTCGGCGGCCGTCTGCAGGTAGCTCGGGTTGGTCGACATCACCCGCACCAGGTGCTCGGGGTCGCGCACATAGAAGAGCGAGCAGTCGAAGACGGCGCCGAGCCACTTGTGGGGGTTGAGCACCAGGCTGTCGGCCAGCTCGACGCCCTGCCACATCCAGCGGCACTCGGGCAGGATCATCGCCGAGCCCGCCATGGCGGCGTCGACGTGGAGCCACATGCTGTGCTCGCGGCAGAGGGCGGCGATGGGCTCGAGCGGGTCGAGGCCCGTGGTCGAGGTGTTCCCGATGGTGGCGACGACGGCGCAGGGGCGCCGGCCCGCGGCCAGGTCGGCGGCGACGGCCTCGGCCAGCAGGTCGGGGCGCAGCGCGTGGTCGGCGTCGGTGCCGATCGGGCGCAGGTTGGCCCAGCCGAAGCCCGCCAGCAGGGCGGCCTTCTCGACCGAGCTGTGGCTCTGGCCCGAGCAGTAGACGGTCAGCGGCAGCTCCTCGGCCTGCAGGCCGCCGCGCGTGGCGCCGTGGCTGGTGATGCGCTCGCGGGCGCAGATCAGGGCCACCAGGGTCGAGGTGCTGGCCGTGTCCTGGATGGCGCCGCGCCAGGCCTCGGAGAGGCCGAGCAGCCGGCGCATCCACTCGGCCATCTGCTCCTCGAGCTCGGTGAGGGCCGGGCTGGCCTGCCAGTTCAGCCCTAGCTGCCCGAGGCCCGAGCTGACCAGGTCGCCGAGGACCGAGGCGAGCGCGGCGTTCGCGGGGAAGTAGCCGAAGAAGCGGGGGTGCTGCCAGTGCGAGATGCCGGGCATAATGATCTGCTCGAGGTCCTCGCGCACCGCGGCGAAGCCCTCCGGCTGCTCGGGGGCGTCGGCGGGCAGCTGCCCGCGCACGACGCCCGGCTCGACGCGGGACCAGACGGGCAGATCGGCGATGCCGGCCCGATAGTCAGCGATCCAGTCGATCAGCTCGTGGCCGATCCGACGAAACTCTTCGGGCTGCATAGGGCCTCCTTTCACACAGGGCGTTATCTACTATGATACACCCCATGCGACAGTGTATGCGCCGCGCGACGGCAGCCTCGACCTGGCCGCGCTCACCGCGCGCCTCGGCGCCGCCTACGCCTCCGCGCCCAGCGCACGGCGTATGATCGACCGCGACCTCACCCAATCCAGACCCTGCTGCGCTACCGGGCCAACGCCGAGCTGCGGGCGCGTATGGCCAAGGAGGTGCGGGGGCTGGCGGGACTCTACGACGGCTGAGCGGCGCCTGCGGCCTTTGCCCTGGGTCAGAAGTACCACGCCTGAAAACAACCCTTTCCGGTCTTTGGCGTGCCGCAGACAGGGCCCGCGAGCATTTAGGGGCTGGCCGCCGCCTTGCAGCGCCATGGGCCAGGCGGTGGCACGCCCGCGCTAGCGACCAGATACAAATCGTTCGGGCTGTTGATATGCGACACATACCCGAGCCGGTAGTAGTCCACGCCGCCATCGTAGCACCACCTATCCCCCGCAACGATCACTGGCTGCGGCACCACGATAAGGTACCACGGCGTTAGCTCAGCTAGAGCCCGTGGGTAGCTCTGGTGATCCGCGTGATAGCGCTCGATGGCGTGGCCCACTACATTGGCCAGCCGCTCGGTGACGGGCCCGGCCTCGAAGCCGGCTTGAAGCGCCAGGGGGGCGCTAACGACCACGATCAGCGCGAAGCAAGGCCCCACGATCCGCCGCCAGCTGGAAAGAAACAAGGTCAGCAGCACCGCCGCAGTAATGCTGATGATGCTAACCCGGAGGACCATCCCGATGGCGCCTGATCTATCAGGCACCGCATCCAGGATACTCTCTAGATAGATCCTTGCCCCGGCGAGGAAGACAAGCGCAACGCTCAGGGCGAGTGCCGCGGCTGAGAGCACCGGGGCCCTGCCCCTGGCCAGCCCCACGACGATGAGCCCTATGGCGGCGCAGATCAGCACCTCCGGCATCAGGACCGGCACGGCCTGGAAGATGCAGATAAGCCAGGCTGGCATACTGAAGAGCTCGTCGTTTCTAGCCATGAGCGGCGTGATCGACGCGTTTGGGCACGACTACTAGTGGCAAGTATAGCTCGCTAGTATGGCTGGCGCAACCTCCTGGCCCATGAAAAGACTGGCGCGAATCCCGAAAAAACGATCCAGAAGATAGGGTTATATAAAGCCGTTGCGGGACGATTCGCGGGCGCGGCGCGGTATAGACCGGCAGGCCGTAGCGTAGGGAGCGGGACTAAGAGTGGACGAACGCGAGGACGCACGCGGGACGCCGCGCCGCTAGAGTGTGCCTGTGTCCTCAACCTCGCGACGCCCTCTGGTCGCTCACAAGCATAGACGGAGCGGACAGTTTGATTACTGCCATTAATAATAACCTCGACAAGCTGGATCAGCTCGCCCAGCTACCGGCGGCGCTCGCCCAGGCGCAAGCCGGCCCGTTGCTCGAGGCGTTGGTCAACGAACCCGCCTTCCTGAAGCGGTGGATCTCCCCGCTCATGGATCGGGTGGCCCCCGCCGACGAGCCATCGATCGCATATTCCTTCATCTCGCCGGAAGGCGGCTGCTCGCTGCAGGTCTTCGTCTGGGCGCCGGGCTCCAGGACGCCCATCCACGATCACACCTCCTGGGGCGCCTACTACTGCGTGGTCGGGTCGGTGCTGGAGGAGCGCTACGATCGGCTCGACGACGGCACGCAGCTAAACCGCGCTCGCCTACGGGCTAGCTGGCGGCGGGCGTGGCGCCGCGCGGACGGGGCCTCGACGGTGGCGCCCTACGCCGGGGGGATTCACCGCGTCAGCAACCCCTGGCGGGGCCCGTAGAGATGCACCGAGATCGCCGGCCGGCGACCGGGGTTGCTGACGCGGTG
>JAAXUL010000126.1 GCA_013336035.1 Chloroflexales bacterium | reverse complement strand
TCCGCCCGGCCGGGGCGTCGGCGAGGCGCCCGCGCAGCGCGGCGGTGTGGATCTCGACGATGTCGCGGGGGCCGGCCCAGAGCGTGCCGAGGCGCTCGCCAAGCGCGCGGGAATGCTCCGAGCGGCGCATCTCGACGCGGGAGTGCCGCTGCTCGACCGCCTGGTCGAGGATCTCGGCGTAGCTGGCGACCAGGCCGACGAAGGTCTCGAGGGCACGCTCGGAGATGGGCGGGGCCCCGGCGGGCGGCCCGGCGAAGAAGGTAGAGGGGACGTGGGGGCGACTGGGGCCGTAGCGCTCGTCACGCTGGGCCCGATCCCACTGCTCGAAGAGGGCGCCAAAGTGGCCGCCGTTGAGCTGGTCGAGCGCCTGGCGGAGCTCGGCGAGCTGGGACTGGGCGCGGGTGACGGTCCCGCCGGTGGACAGGCTGGCCTGCGCATCCTCGAGGCCGCTCTGGTAGGCGCGGAGGGCCTGGTCGATCTGGCGGCGCAGCTGGTGGATATCCCACGGCTTGGGCAGGAAGCCGCGGACATTGCCGAGATTGAGCGCATCGACCAGGGCCGAGGCGTCGGTGTAGCCTGAGATCAGGATGCCCAGGGCCTCGGGGCGCAGATCGCGCGCGCGCTCGAGCAGCTGGACGCCAGACATGTCAGGCATGCGCTGGTCGGTGAGGATCAGGGCGATCGGCTCGCGGGCGATCAGGTTGAGCGCGACATCGGCGGTGTTCGCAGTAAAGACGGTAAACCGGTCGCGCAGACTACGGGCGATGGTGCGTGTCACCGCCGGCTCGTCATCGACCACAAGGATAGCGGGCCTGGGCTGGTCGACCCGCTCGCCGGGCATAGGGGTTGCCATGTGGCCCTCCTTCACGGCGGCGCACATGGCCGTCGTCCGGCATATTATATCCGATGGGCCGCCCGGCATACCACCAGCCATTCGCCGGGGTCATGGGCTACCCTGTGCCGCTCGGCGACAGCCCTATCTGCCCCGTGTGGATGCTCGCGACGAAGCCGGCAATCCGCTCGTAGACCTCCTGGCGGCGCGGGCCCTCGACCAGCATCTGATGCGGCGTCTGCTCCCACCAGACCAGAGCCTTCTCGCGGCTGGCGATCCGGCCGGCGATCGCGGTGGCGTTAATCGGCAGCACGACCTCGTCGGCGCGCCCGTGCATCACCAGCGTCGGCACGCGGACCGCGGGCAGCAGCCGGTAGGCTTGCCGCACAGCCTGGTGCAGCTCGGCGGCGGCAGCGATGTCTGGGGTGCGCCAGGCGATGAGGGGGCGCAGCAGCGGCGACAAGACGAAGCGCCAGCCCCCACGCACGAGCACGCGGGACCCCATCGTGATCAGCCCGTCGAAGCTGCGGCGCTGGGTGAGCAGCAGCCCGAGCACGCCGCCGAGCGAGAAGCCGACGATGACGATGCGCTGGCAGCGCGGGCGCAGCTCATCAAAGCCCTGCTCGACCGAGCGCAGCCACTCTGTCCAGCGGCTGGCGTAGAAGGCCTCGGCGCTGCCGCCGTGCCCGGCCAGGCGCACGCCAGCCACCGTATAGCCGAGCCCCGCGAGGTACTCGCCCAGGCCGCTCGTCTCGCCGGGGTTACCGGAAAAGCCGTGTACAAGCAGACACCCCGTGGCATTGCCGGGGAAGAAGAAGGACGTAGTAGAAGATTGGCTCATGGGTTCCTATAGCAGTAGGAGAGTGGAGCATGTGGGCGACAATAGTCCGGGGGGCGCCCTGCTAACAAAGGGAGCCCCCCGGTATGCTCAGGCCCGACCTGACGTCGGGCTCAGAAGCTCAAGCGCACAACCCTGGTCTTGCGGGCCAGTCGCTGGATGGAGCAGACGCCCCCGGACGTGCAGCGTGGGCAGGTCTCCTGAAAAAGCATCGGGGCCTCGTTGCCCTCGTCCATCGCTTCGGCCAGGTCAAGGGCGAGCAGACGCTGCATAGCCACAGCCCTGATCCCGGCTAGAGCGTAGTCGACCCGGGCAATCTGCTGGTCATTGATCGCGCCGGTCACCGTGATCGCATCAAGCGATAGGACAAGATCGACCACGACCTTGTCGAGAGTGCCGCAGCCGAGCGTCGACAGATCGAGGGCCACGCGCCGGGCCAGGGCCGCGAAGCTCTGGATGGCGGCGGTGCTCCACGAGCCGGCCGAGATCGACTCCCAGGCCATCGCAATCGAACGGAATGCCTCGGTCACTTTATAGACACCATCGAGCCGCTCGGGGAACTCGACCAACCCGAGGGGCTGTCGCTCAGATCTACGCATCACCGACATGATCCGCCTCCTTCCGAACTGGTGCCGGCTGGAATGCCGGGAGACGTCGCGGCGAGTACACTGCCACTCAACCAGAGGTTAAGCATGGGGTCCTCAGGCGGTCGGGGCGCCGGCGCCATTGCCGGCGCGCCGTCCGCGCATAGCCTAGCATAGCAGTGGGGGGCGGGCGGCGCACTACGTAGAGATACGGAGCGGGGGTCTGTAAGGCTGCGGAATCTGTGCAAAATATTGTTATGTCGCCCTTACTGCACACCCATACTAGCCGTCGAGGCTGACGATTCCGCGTCGTACTGCGTAACGTATCAGGTCGAGGGGCGTATGGAGGCCCAGCTTGCGCATCATACTGGCCCGGTGGGTGTCGACGGTGCGAACGCCGATCATCAGGCGCTCGGCGATCTCGGCGCTGGTCATCCCCTGGGCCGCCAGGTAGAGGATCTCGCGCTCGCGCGAGGTCAGGGTCTCGTAGAGGTCGAGCGTGGTCTCGGCCGCCTGGTTAGCGTAGGCGTCGAGGGCCTTCTCCGAGAGCGGCGGGCTGAGGTAGCGCCTGCCGGATGCCGCCTGCTGCAGGGCGTAGAGGAAATCGGTAGAGAGGGCCTCTTTGAGCACGTAGGCGGTGACGCCGACGCGCAGGGCCTCGCGCACATACGACTCGTCGGCATGCATCGAGAGGATCACGATCCTGGTGGACGGGGCCGCCTGCCGGGCCTGGCGGGCAACCTCGAGGCCGCTCAGGCCCGGCATCATCAGATCGACCACCAGCAGGCTCGGCTGGAGCCGCTCGACCAGGGCCAGGGCCTCGGGCCCGTTGCCGGCCTCGCCAATAACCGTGCATGTCAGCTCGCTTTCGAGCAGTGCCCGCAGGCCAGCCCGCACCACAGAGTGATCGTCGGCTAGCACGATTGTCAGACCACTCATTGGGCTTTCTCCTCAGCCTGTAGCAGGGGGATCTCTGCTAGCACCCGCGTGCCCTCGCCTGGCGCCGACTCGACCGTCAGATTGCCGCCCGTCAGCCGCACCCGCTCTTGCATACCGATCAGCCCTCCCGAGTTGTAGCCCGCCAGGGCTGAGTCGACATCGAAGCCGCGCCCTTCGTCCACCACCTGCACCGCGAGGATCGTATCGGTCGCCCAGACCTGCACGCGGGCCCGGGTGACCCCGGCGTAGCGTGCCACGTTGGTCAGGGCCTCCTGGACGACCCGATAGGCCGTGGCGCCCACGGCGGGCGCGAGGCTGCGGTCGAGGCCGGCATGCTGGAACTGGACCTGGATGCCGGTCTGGTCGCCGTAGCGCCGCGTGAACCAGATCAGCGCCGGCAGCAGGCCCAGGTCGTCGAGCATAGCCGGCCGCAGGTTCAGCGAGAGCGTGCGCACCTGAGAGGTCAGCTGGTTGATCTGCTTCTGCACCTGGATGACGCGCTCGCGCAGCAGCTCGGGCGGCATGCGCTCGCTCACGGTCAGGGCGAGGCTCAGGCTCGTGAGCATCTGGCCGATCTCATCGTGCAGCTCGCGGGCAAGGTGGGCCCGCTCGGTCTCTTGCACGGCCACCAGGCGCTCCGAGAGCGAGCGCATGCGCTCGCGCCCGCCCCTTACCTCGGTAAAGAGGCGCGCATTCTGGAGGGCGATCGCGGCGGGCGTGGCCAGCAGCTCGGCCAGGTTGACGTGCTCGGGCGTAAAGAAGGCCGGCTCGGCCTTCTCGAGCGAGAAGATGCCGATCACCTGCTCGCCGGCCACCATGGGCACGCCGAACCAGTTGCGCACGTGGGCGAAGCCCGGCCGCTGGCGCCAGCGGGTCGCCCGGTCGGTGTCCATCACCAGGAAGCTGCGCCGCCGCGAGAGGATGGGCTGGAGCATCGGGTCGTTGTCGGCGTCGATCGTGATCCCCAGCACCTGGTCGTTGTCCGAGAAGCGCTCGTAGCCGCTGGCCGCGCGCACCACCAGGCGCTGCCCGCCCTCGATCAGCATCACGTTGGCGCTATCATAGGGCACCAGCCGCTCGATATGGATGAGCAGCGCCGCCATCACTTTGTCGGAGTCGAGGCTGCGCGTGAGGGCCAGGTTGGCCGAGTGCAGCACCTCGGCGACGTGGCGGGCCTGCCGCTCGGCGTCCAGCGCCTGGCTCAGGGCGTCCTCAGTGCGGCGCCGGTCGGTCACATCGCGCATGATCCCCTCGAGCGCGACCGGGCGGCCCGTCAGGTCGCGCTCGACCCGATGGCGCTGCTCGGTCCAGACCGTCGTGCCATCCCTGCGCATCCAGCGCAGCAGCACCGTCCGCCCGAGATCGGCGCCCGAGAGCAGCGACTGGAGCATCATACGGTCGTTCGGGTGGACCGTCTTCAGGCTCAGATCGGGGTCTCTGTAGTACTCCTCGGGCGCATAGCCGGTGAGGCCGACGATCGAGGGGCTGACATACTCGTAGGCCAGATCGGGGAAGATCCGGCAGCGGTAGACCACATCGACGGCGTGATCGAGCAGCTGGTGAAAGCGGGCCTCGCTGGCGCGCAGGGCCTGCTCGGCATTCGCCCGCGCCGTGATCTCGACGACCATCAGGGCCACCCCGGTCGCGGCCGCCCCGCCGCGCACCACGTAGGCGCCGAGCAGCCAGTGACGCAGGTCTCTGGGGTCGGCGGACAGCAGCTCGAGGTCGAGGCGCGGCATTCCCGTGGCGGCCACCTCGGCCAGCATGCCTGCGACAGCGGGGTAGGCGGCAAAGAGCGTCGGGGCGTGGCGACCGGTGAGCGTAGCGGCGGGCACGCCGGCGATGGCCGCCAGCTGCTCATTGGCCGCCAGGATGCATAGCTCACGGTCGAGGAGCGCGAAGCCCACCGGCGCACTGTCGAACAGCTGGGCCAGCGTGAGGGGCGTATCGCCTGGGGGACGAGGCAGATCCATGGCGCGTTCTTTCAGCACGGTGGCACGCGCCGCACGGGCACCCGTGCGGTACGGTCATGCGTAGCCCCTCTCAGTATACGACAGTCAGGAGCGGCGAGCGCGAGGGCCTGGCCCCACCTCGCTCATATGCCCTGGCCCCCTGAAGGGGCTGTCCGGTGTCGCTAGCAGCTCGCTGATCAGCGTGCGCAGGGCCTTCAGCTCGACCGGCTTCGAGAGATAGGCGCTGGCGCCTATCTCCAGGCAGCGCTCGCGGTCACCCACCATCGCCAGGGCTGTCAGGGCGATGATCGGCACGCGCGCAAGCTCCGGGATGGCGCGGATACGCTTGATCGCCTCCAGGCCGTCCATCCCCGGCATCTGGATGTCCATCAAAATCAGGTCGGGCTTGTGGGCCCGCGCATACTCGACCGCCTGGGCCCCATCCTGGGCCTCGGCGACGCGGTAGCCGTTGAGGATCAGGTAGTCGCGCAGCATCTCCTGGCTGAGCTGATTATCCTCGGCGACCAGGATCCGCGCGTGCGCGCCTGTGGCGTCAGCGGCGGGGTCGCCCTGGCTGTCCTGCTGGGGGTCGAGCGACGGCGCCCCAAGGCCTGCCAGCTCATCCTCGGCGCTGTGCAGCGTCAGCGTAAACTGACTGCCACGCCCCGGCTCGCTCTGCACGCTCACGCTGCCGCCGTGCAGGTCGGCCAGGCGGCGCACCAGGGCCAGGCCGAGGCCCGTGCCGCTATACTGGCGAGACAGATCGCTGTCGAGCTGCACGAAGGGCTGGAAGAGCCGGCTGATCTGCTCGGGCGCGATGCCGATGCCTGTGTCCCAGACAGTGAAGCGCACGAGCCTGGCGGCGACATCGGCCGCGACCTCCAGGCCGATCTGGCCGCCCGAGGGGGTGAACTTCACCGCGTTCGAGAACAGGTTGAGCAGGATCTGCTTCAGCCGCCGCGGGTCGGCGCGCACCACACGCGCCGCGGGCGCCATGGCGAGCGCGACGCTAAGCTGCTTCTGCAGGGCCTGCTCGCGCACCATGCGCAGGCTCGCCTCGCAGATCTCGCTGACTAGGACCGGCTGCAGTGTGATCTCGAGCCGGTCCGCCTCGATCTTGCTGAGGTCGAGAATATCGTTGATCAGATTCAGCAGGTGCGTGCCGCTCTGGACAATGTCGCGCGCCGCCCGCTGCTGACGCTCGGCCAGCGAACCATACACGCCCTCGCCGAGCGCCTCGGCGAGGCCCAGCACCGTCCCCAGGGGCGTGCGCAGCTCGTGGCTCATGCTGGCCAGAAACTCGTCCTTGAGGCGCATCGTTCGCGAGAGCTCGGCGTTGGCGAGCCGCAGGCGCTCCTCGCTCTGGCGCAGGTTCTCCTCGGCCCGCTTGCGGTGGGTGATGTCGTGCATCAGGCTGAAGATCAGGGTCTCGCCCCCCTCCACGCTGATCGGGAAGAAGCGGGCCTCGATCACGCGGCGCGCCCCATCAGGCCTGATGATCGTGAGGTCAATGGGCCGCGAGGGGCCTCCGGTGACAACCGCCGGCATCATCTCCCGCATAAGCGGGCGGTCCGACGGCGCAACCAGGCCAAGCTCGACCAGCGGCACGCCGCGCACCGACCGGCAAGAGCGCCCCGTCAGCTCCTCGAAGGCCAGGTTCACATCGATGCATCTGCCGGCCACATCGGTGAGCGCGATGGCGTCGGGCGCCTGCTCGAACAGGATCCGGAAGCGGGCCTCGCTCTCGCGCAGGGCCGCCTCGGCGAGCTTGCGCTGGGTGATGTCCTGGACGAGGCCGACGAAGTAGCTGATCGTGCCGTCGCTGTTGCGCACACAGCGGGCCGAGATGTCGGCGTAGATCATGTTGCCGTCGCCGCGGATGAAGCGCTTCTCCATCGAGTAGTCTTCGATCTCGCCGGCGACGACGCGGTTGAACTGGGCCACATCGGCGGCGACATCGTCAGGGTGGGTGATCTCTGTCCAGGTGCGGCGCACCAGCTCGTCGCGCGAGTAGCCCAGGATCTGGCAGAGGCGGTCGTTGACCTGCAGCCAGCCCTTCTCGAGGCTAGTGATCGCGATCCCGATCAGCTGCAGCTCGAAGTGGCTGCGGAAGCGGGCCTCGCTCTCGCGCAGGGCCAGCTCGCTCGCCTCGCGCTCGGCGAGTGAGCTGCGCAGGGCACCCAGGGCGCCCTGGCGGGCGCGGGCGCACCCAACGACATGGCCCAGGGTCGGGCCGTCGATCCGGCCGCGCACCAGATAGTCCTGCGCGCCGCGAGCCACCGCCTCGAGGGCCAGCTCCTCGTCGGCGGGGCCGCAGAGGGCCACGATGGGCACGGTGGGCGCCAGAGCCAGTGCCTGCTCGCAGGCCGCGAGGCCCGCGCCGCCGAGCGCCAGATCGATCAAGAGCAGATCGAACGGCCGCGTCCGCAGCAGCGCGAGCCCGCTGGCGAGCGTCTGTGCCTCGCGTATATCGCTCGCCGGCGCCAGCCGTGAGACAGTGGCAGCGTACGAGGCGTCTTCGCTAATGACCAGCAGAGGCATACTGCGCCCTCCTGCAAATGAGTTGCAGGCCACCACGCTCAGCATAGCACCTCGGGCAATAAATATGTACGACGCGAGTGAATATTTCTTGCCGTTCGCTCATTTCTAGACAAGGTTTGGAAGATCGGGTAGGCTCGCTCTATGAGCGAGCAACCAACCATACAGACGGAACGGGTGGACGACGTGCCGCTGCTGCTGGCCCACATGCAACGCCTGGGGCTGCCCACCATCTTGGATGCCCACTTCCCTACGCATGGGAACCACCAGGGGCTGAGCCTGGGCTTCCTGTGTTTGGTCTGGCTGGCCCACATCCTGTCGCGCGCCGACCATCGGCTCAATCGCGTGCGTCCCTGGGCTGAGCAGCTGCAGGTCACCCTCAATGCGGTCCTGCCCAACCCCTTGCGCCCCACTGACCTGACGGATGATCGCCTGGCCGATGTGCTGCAGACCCTCAGTGATGATGCTGCCTGGGCCGCTTGCGAGGGCGCCCTCAACCAGCGCATCCTGCGCGTCTACGACCTGGCACCCACGACCGTGCGGGTGGACGGCACCACCGCCAGCGGCTATTGGGAGGTGACTGCGGACGGGCTGTTCCAGTTTGGGCACAGCAAAGACCATCGCCCGGATCAGCCCCAGCTGAAGGTCATGCTGGCCACCCTCGACCCGCTGGGCTTGCCGGTGGCGGTGGATGTGCTGCCTGGCCAGCGTAGTGATGACCGGCTGTACCTGCCGATCATCGTCCGGGTGCGCACGAGCCTGGCGCGGAGCGGTCTGCTCTATGTGGGCGACAGCAAACTGGGCGCACTGGGCACGCGCGCCCACCTCCAGCAGGCTGGGGACCAGTATCTCTGTCCCTTGGGCCGGGTGCAGCTCGACGCGGAGCAGCTGGCGGGGCTGGTGGAGGCGGCCCTGGCCGCCCCGGCTTTGGCGCTCATCCATCGTCCTACCGCTGAGGGCACACTGCTGGTGGACGACGATGGCACCCCGGTCGTGACGGCCGAGGCCTGGGAAACGAGTGCCGAGCTGACGGCCGAGGTGGAGGGTGTCCCAGTCACTTGGAGCGAGCGCCGGGTTCTGGTGCGCTCGCGGGCCCTGCAGACCTCCCAAGGCCAAGCGCTGGAACGACGCCTGACCCAAGCCGAGGCCGACCTGGCCGCGTTGTTGGTACCCCGGCGGGGCAAGGAGCGCCCAACGACCCCGCCGGAGGCGGAGGCAGCGATCGCAGTGATCCTGGACCGTCACCAGGTTGGCGGGCTGCTGATGGTGACCCTGGCAGCAGAGGCCCAGACTCGCACCATCCGCGCCTATCGCGGGCAGCCCGCCCGTGAAGAAACGACCTACACGATGACGGTGAGCAGTCAGCGCAACGACGGGGCGATTGGCGCCGCGGTGGAGCGTCTGGGCTGGCAGGTCTACGTGACCAACCGTCCCGTCGCGCAGTTGGCTCTGGAGCAGGTCGTGCTGGCCTATCGCGACCAATACCTGGTGGAGCATCCCATTGGCCGGTTGAAAGGCGTGCCACTGTCGCTGAGCCCGGTCTACCTGAGCCGGGACGACCATGTAACCGGGCTGGTCCGCTTGCTGACCATTGGGGTCCGCGTCCTGTGCGCCCTGGAGTACGGGGTGCGTCAGAACCTTGCCCTGGCGCCAGCCGACCAAACATTGACGGGGCTCTACGCGGGGCAGCCGAACCGCCAGACACGCCGCCCCACGGCTGAGCGGATTCTGGAGGCCTTCCGCAATCTGACGCTGACCGTGGTTGAGCTGCCGAACCAGATCATTCGGCATTTGACCCCACTCTCGGCGTTGCAGCAACGACTGCTGGCGCTGGCTGGGTTGGAGCCAACGTGCTACCTGCGTCTGGTTGAGCATTCCTCTGAACCGCCTGGGTGAATAAGCGAACGGTGAGTATTTTGTACAAGATCAATAACCTCGCCCGCCGGCGCCCGAGCGCCACAAATCCGCGCCATGCTGCGTTTGTTTGGGCGACGAGCCTGGTGAAGCGGAGTAGACGACGATGGGGCCTGAGCAGCTGCTCACAGCTACCTTTATCCTTGCCGGCGCCGGGGTGGTGCTCTTCGCCATCGATGGCACCGCCCGGCTGCTGCGCGTCCTTGGCGCGAGTCACTATACCCGGCTTTGGCGGATCATGCTCGGCCTCCAGGCCTGTTTCTTCCTCGGCTACCTGCTGGCCTGCGGCCTGGCGGTGTCCGGGCACACAGCCCTGCTGCTGCCGCTGGCCGGCATAGCCCTCTGCGGCGGGGCGCTGTTCGTCTGGCTGATGGCGCGCCTGGGCGCCGCCACCATCGCCGACATCCAGGCCGCGCGCGGCGAGGCCGAGGCCGCCAGCGTGGCCAGGAGCACCATGCTCGCCAATATGAGCCACGAGCTGCGCACGCCGCTGAGCACAATTATCGGCTATAGCGATGTGCTGCTAGAGGAGGCGGAGGCCCGCGGCGAGGCCAGGCCCAACGGCGACCTGCGCGAGATCAGGGGCGCTGGGGCCCGGCTGCTCAGCCTGCTCGACGACATCCTCGATCACGCCAGGCTCGAGGCTGGGCGGATCGATCTGCACCCCAGGCCAGTGGACCTGCCCGCGCTGGTCGATGACCTGGCCGCCACGCTGCAACCTCTGGCCGATCAGCGCCGTAACCATCTCCGGCTGAGCCTGGCCCCTGACCTGCCGCCCCTGGTGGCCGATAAGGCCCGCCTGCGCCAGATCCTGATCACCCTGCTGACCAACGCCTGCGCCTTCACCGAGGATGGGCGGGTCACGCTGCGGGTGACGGGCGGCTGGGGCGAGCTAATCTTCACCGTGAGCGACACGGGCGTCGGCATGAACCGCGAGCAGCTGGCCCACCTCTTCCAGCCCTACGCCCAGGCCACCGGGCACACGGTGCGCCGCTACGGGGGCACAGGCCTGGGGCTGACCATCGCCCGCGAGCTGGCGCGCATGATGGGCGGCGACATCACCGTGGTCAGCGCCCCCGGCCGCGGCTCGGTCTTCACCCTGCGCCTGCCCGCCACGCCCCCTGCGCCTGACCACCCCGCTACGCCCTGTGATCGCCCCGAGCAGAGCGCCCTGGCCAGCGATATACTCTAGCCCTGGCCGAAAAGCGTAGTCGCCGCTCAGCCCTGGCGCCGAGGCGCCCGAGGCGCCGGTGACGCATGCTAAGCGGAACGCGCCTTCCGGGTGCGGACATCGCGTGTGAAAGGGCTAGCTGATGGTTACGACCAACCTCGAGCAGCGCCCCGGGCCGTCGCCGGCCGAGAGCCAGGTCTGGGGCGGCGCCTACAGGCGCCTGACCGCCGGCCTGCTGCTGATCATCACCGGCGCGGCCTACGAGGCCCTCGCCGTCGCGACGATTATGCCCGCCACCGCCGCCGAGCTGGGCGGGCTGGCGCTCTATGGCTGGTCCTTCGCGGCCTTTATGCTGGCGAACCTCTTTGGCGTGGTCGTGGCCGGCTGGGCGATCGACCGCTACGGCGCCGCGCGGCCCTTCGTGGCCGGGTCCGGGCTCTTTGTGGTCGGCCTGCTGATCGCGGGCCTGGCCCCGTCGATGGAGGCGCTGATCGGCGCCCGCGCGGTGCAGGGCCTCGGCGCGGGCTTCATCTCGTCGATCGCCTTCGCCGTGATCGGCCGCGGCTACCCCGAGGCGCTGCGCCCGCGTATGCTCGCCCTCTCGTCCTCGGCCTGGGTGATCCCGGGGCTGCTCGGGCCGGCGCTGGCGGGCCTGATCGGTGACGGCCTGGGCTGGCGCTGGGTCTTTCTGAGCGTCGTCCCGCTGCCGCCGATCGCGGTGCTCTGCGCCCTGCCCGCCCTGCGGGCCCTCGGACCCACCGGCGCCCCCGCGCCCGCCGGCGGCCGCATCATGGCCGCGGGGCTGCTCACGCTCGGGGCGGGCGCGCTGACCGCCGGGCTGGGCGCGGGGACGCCTCTGGTCGGGGTGCCCCTGGCGGCGGCGGGCGCGGCCGTGGCCCTGCCCGCCCTGCGCAGGCTGATGCCGGCCGGCACCCTGCGCGCCGCGCCCGGGCTCCCGGCCGCCGTGGCGCTCATGGGCCTGCTGAATATGGCCTTCTTTGGCGTCGACGCCTTCGTGCCCCTCGCCCTGAGCGCCGTGCGCGGGCAGAGCGCCGCCTTCACGGGCCTGGCCCTCACCGCGGGCACGATCGCGTGGACGGCGGGGTCCTGGCTGCAGGCGGCCTGGGTGCGCCGCGTGCGCCGCGAGCTGGTCGCGGGCGCCGGCATGGGCCTGCTGGCCCTGGGGAGCGCGGGCATCATCGCGGTGGTCTTCCCCACGGCGCCGCTGCTGCTTGGGCTGGCGGCCTGGGCGGTGGCCGGGCTCGGCATCGGCCTGGCCTACTCGACCTTCTCGCTGGTGGTGCTCGACGAGGCCCCGCCCGGCCAGCAGGGCGCCAGCACCGCGGCCCTACAGCTCTCGGCGATGCTGGGGACGGCCCTGGGCACGGGGATCGGCGGCGTGATCGTGGCCGCCGCGCCCGCGCCCGGCCCCGGCATACAGCTCCATACGGCGGCCATGGTCGGCGTCGCGCTGCTCGGCGCCCTCCTGGCGCCGCGCCTGGGGCGGGGGGCGCGTGGCGATGGGTAGCGCCTAGCCCTCGTGCCCGCAGAAGCGCAGCGCCGCGAGGGCCAGGGCGCGCGTGCAGGCCAGCAGGTCGGCGATAGCGACGTACTCGTCGGGGCGGTGGGCCACGCGCACGTCGCCGGGGCCGAAGAGCACGGTGGGGACGCCGCCCACGTTGGCCAGCAGACGCATGTCGGCGCCGTAGGTCATGCCCTCGAGGGCCGCGGGCGCGCCGCTGGCCTCGCCCAGGCACTCGGCCACCGTGGTGACAATGGGGTGGTCGGCGGGGGTGGCGGCCGAGTCGAAGGTGCCGCCCCACCACTCGAGCGCGGGCGGGTGGTCGCGCAGCCAGGGGTCGGCGGCGGCGGCCCGGGCCACGGCCTGCGCGAGCTCGCGCCGGGCCGCCATCGGGGCCTCGCCGACGGCGATGCCGTAGCGGCCCTCGGCGACCAGGCTCTCGGCCTCGGAGGAGGCCCTGGTGCCGGCGCGCAGCGTGCCGATGCAGTTGGGTTAGGGCGTGCG
>JAAXUL010001530.1 GCA_013336035.1 Chloroflexales bacterium | reverse complement strand
GCCCCGCACCAGCCCGGGCCAGATCTGGCGATCCGGGCGGCCCAGGCTCTGCCGCCCCACCTGCGCGCCCTCGCGGAGCAGCTGCTCCGCCCGGTCCAGCTGCCCGCGGTGGTAGGCCACGGCGCCCAGCCGGGCTAGCACCAGGCCGAGGTCCGGGATAGCCGGCAGCTCGCCGTCGAAGCCTGCGAGCAGCGCCGTGCAGCGCTGCTCCGCCAGCGCCAGCTGGCCCGCGGCTATGTCGACCAGGGCCAGGAGCTGCACAGCCGCCGCCGCGAGGTAGCTGTGGTTCGCGTGGCGGGCCACCCTCCCCACCTGCTCGAGGGCGGCGGCCGCGGCGGCCAGGTCGCCGCGCAGATAGTGGCTGACCCCGGCCGCCAGGGCGTGCGCGGCGAGGGCTCCGGGATCGTCTGGCGATAGCAGTGGCTCAGCCGTGGCCAGCCGGGTAAATGCCTGTTCGATCTTCCCGGCCAGGGCGGCCGTCGTGGCCCGGTAGATCAGGAGCTTCGCGCGCGCACCGGCCAGGCGCGCGTCGTCAGGCGCGGAGCTGACCAGGCCCTGCTCGGCCAGCGCGAAGAATCGCTCAGCCAGGCAGGTCCGTTCGGCCAGGAAAGCGGCGCGGCCAAAGTACAGGCAGAGCAGGGGCTCGTTCACCAGCTGCTCGTGGGGAAACCGCTCGGCCCAGACGAGCATGGTCGCGACCTCGCCGCGGGCGCTCAGGTGCGCCCAGCCGACGCGCACCATCAGGTCGGCGGCGTAGGCCGCGTCGCCGGACGCCAGGGCGTGGTTCACTGCCGGCGTGATCTCCCCAGCCGCGGCGTACCAGCGCGCGGCGCGCCGGTGGATCTGCGCGCGCCGCCCCGGCTGTACACGGTCAAGGCGGTGCCGCAGGAAGTCGCTGAACAGATGATGGTAGCGGTACCACGGGCGAGTGGGGTCCAGCCGGACGAGGAACAGGTCTCCCTGCTCCAGATAGTCAAGCATGAGAGATGCGGGGCGGTGGATAAACCCATCTGCGCCGTCCGGGCCCGCTGCGGCAGCCGCGCCCCTCATCTCATCCACCCAGAGCGTGTCGCACAGCTCTGGGGTGAGGTGGTCGACCACGCTGGTCGCCAGCAGAAAGGCCTGCACCTCGGGCGGCTGCTGGGCAAAGACCTCGTCGGCGAGGAACGTGAAGATGTGGTGCTGGCTGCCGGCGATGTGCGCGTGGAGGTGCTCGAGCACCGTGTACCCCTCGGGTGCGTGTGGGAGCGCAAGCGCCACCAGCTGCAGACCGGCGGCCCAGCCCTCGGTCCAGGCGCCTAGGAGCGCCAGCGCGTCGCTCGAGAGGCCTGGCCGCCCGCGCTGCTGGAAGAAGGCGGCAGTCTCGTCAGGTTCGAACTGGAGATCGGCGGCGCGCAGCTCGGCCAGGAGGCCCCGCACACGCAGGCGGGCCAGGGGCAGCGGCGGGTCGGCCCGGGTGCCGATAGCCAGCTGGACATTGGCAGGCAGGTGGTCGAGCAGCGCGGCCACCGCCTGATGCACCATAGGGGCCTCGATCAGATGGTAGTCGTCAAGTACGAGTACGGCGGGCCGCCCGGCACAGCCGATCGTGTTAAGCAGCCCCACGAGCAGCTGCGCGACATCGGCCCCGGCGCGGCCCTGAAGCTCGGCCAGCGGCAGGCGCTCGTCGGCCTGGGCGAACGCGCCCACCACGTAGGCGGCGAAGCGCGCGAGGTCGTTGTCGGCGGGGTCGAGCGTGCACCAGGCGACCAGGGCGCCCGCAGCCCGGTGCTGGTCG
>JAAXUL010001529.1 GCA_013336035.1 Chloroflexales bacterium | reverse complement strand
ACGATGGGCGAGCTCTTCCCGGAGCCGGTAGCCCAGGAACAGCTTGCGGTCGTGCAGCAGGTGATCCGTGAGGATCGCGGGGTTGTTGCCGAGGCCCTGACCGTGGTCCGGGGCCAGCCGCACTGGTATCGCGCCGCCGTCCAGCCCATTCACAATGACACCGGCCAGGTCATCTATGCCCTGGTCCATGCGATCGATGTCCACGCCCTCAAGACGACCCAGGAGGAGCTGCGCGCGTTGAACCAGACCCTGGAGGAGCGGGTGGCGCAGCGCACCGCCGAGGTACGGGATCTCTATGACCACGCACCCGTCGGCTACCACTCCCTGGATCGCGATGGCCGCATCGTGCATATCAACCAGACGGAGCTCGATTGGCTGGGCTACACCCGCGAGGAGTTGATCGGCTGTCTGCCGACCGTCTACCTCGCCCCAGCCAGCTACGCCACCTTCCAGGCGAGCTTCCCGCGCTTCAAGGAGCAGGGCTGGATCCAGGACATCGAGGTGGAGCTCCAGCGTAAAGACGGCAGCACCTTCCCGGTGCTCCTCAGCGCGACCGCGGTCTACGATGACGCCGGCGCCTTTGTCATGAGCCGCTCGACCTTGGTCGACATCACCGCGCGCACGCAGGCCGAGGAGGCGCGGCGCACGAGCGCAGCCAAGCTCCAGGCCGCCCTGGAAAGTATGACCGACGCAGTCTTCATCTCCGACACGGAAGGGCGCTTCGTTGACTTTAACACCGCCTTCGTGACCTTCCACAAATTCCGCACCCGAGCGGAGTGCGCCACCACCCTTGCCGCAAACCCGGCCTTTCTGGATGTCTTCTTGCCGGATGGCAGCTTGGCGCCACTGGACCAGTGGGCGGTTCCCCGTGCGCTCCGCGGTGAGCGCGTCACCAATGCGGAGTACCACCTGCGACGCAAGGATACGGGCGAGACCTGGGTGGGCAGCTACAGCTTTGCGCCGATTCGCGCGGGTGACGACACCATCGTCGGTTCAGTCGTCGTCGGTCGCGACATTACTGAGCGCAAACAGACCGAGGCGGCCCTGCGCGAGAGCGAGCAGCGCTACCGCACCCTGGTCGAGCAGATGACCCAGGGGGTGCTCGTGTACCAGGACGAGCAGGTCGTCTTTGGCAATGCCGCCGCGGCTCAGATCATCGGGTGCAGCGTCGAAGATCTCCAGCGTGCCTCCCTTGGCGAACTGGCGGACCTCCTCCACACCGATGATCTGCGGCGGGTCATGATCCGGCCCGAGGAGCGGCCAGGGGCGGGCTCAGTCACCGCGGAGCCCTTCCGCTTCACGCGCATGGCTGATGGGGCGCTGCGTTGGGTGTTTGCCACCTCCACCATCACGACCGCCCACGGTCGGCCAGCGGTGCTCGCCGTGTTCACTGATGTGACCGCACTCAAGCTGGCTGAAGAGCAGCTGCGTCTGAGCGAGGCCCGCCTGCACCTGCTCCTGGATAAGACACCCGCGGTGATCTTTAGCTCGTTGGCCGAGCCCGACTTCCGCTCCACCTTCATCAGCGAGTCGGTGCGCCAGGTGCTCGGCTACGAGCCGGCTCAGTTCATGAGCAGCCCCAGCTTCTGGGCAAACCGCATCCACCCGGAGGACAAG
This sequence comes from Chloroflexales bacterium, assembly GCA_013336035.1. Taxonomy (GTDB): domain Bacteria; phylum Chloroflexota; class Chloroflexia; order Chloroflexales; family Chloroflexaceae; genus CAIWXH01. The sequence continues at coordinate 160 of JAAXUL010001529.1, read as the reverse complement.
GCCGGAGTCTTTGGCGACGCGCCACAGCTCTTGGCCCAGGGCTGGCGCCAGTACGAGTACCGCTGCCGCCACGCCGACGGGAGCTACCGCTGGGTCGAGAGCGGCGTGAGCCTCCTGCCGGCTATGGAGGGTCACCCCGCCGAGGTGGTCGGCTACATGA
>JAAXUL010000735.1 GCA_013336035.1 Chloroflexales bacterium | reverse complement strand
GTGAGTTGATCCGGATACTGTCCAAACGCTGTTTCCACGCTACTTCCACCAAGGTTTCTTTTCTTCCTCCCGTTCTGCGAACCGTGTCGAGATCAGGTCGATCGCCTGCTGTATTGCCGCCAGATGCTCGCTTTGCGCTTCCTGCTGGCCATAGCTCTGCAACAAAGCCAGCACGTCGCGCCCTTCCATCATCTCCATGCTTGCTCCGACACGAGCTGCCGTCATAGCTCCCAATGCGTTGCCCAGAATTGCAGCGCTGTGCAAGCTCAGCCCCGCCAGGCGGCCGGCGGCCACAAGCTCGGTGAAGATCGCCGTCTTGCGGCTGTGCCAGCGGGCCAGCAGCGCCTGCTGGGCGAGCGGGTCGGTGGAGAGGCCGGCAGCGCGCACGAAGGCTGCAGTGAGCAGGCTGGCCATGCGCTCTTTGCCGCCGCTGATCTGGATCTTCGCGCCGTACGCCTCGGGCGACCAGCGCGCGGGCAGGCCGAACTCGGCAAAGGCCTGGTTGTACGCGGGCAGGTGCCCGTCACGCTCTGTCTCGGCGAGCACCCCGTCGCAGTCAAAGATCAGCGCAGGCATCGATGCTGCCAACCCTGTGCTCATGGCCTGCCGTGTGGCTCAGGCCTCGTGTGGCGTACCTTGGCGCTTGCCGCGGGGCAGATCGTACTGAACGGGCTTCAGGAGTCGTACCGCCAGTGTCAGGAACAGAGCTGTGAGCAGCACCGAGACGAAAATGTAGACCAGCCAGGGCGAGGGGACCGGCAGATCACCGACCTCAGAGCTGACCGTCATCAGCAAGGGCCCCTCGCCGTTGGAGAGGAAGCTGGCGGTGAGGCCCAGCGCGATAAAGGGGTGGGCGCTCAGCAGCAGGCCCATAGTGTAGATATAGACCGCGCCGGGCAGGCCATCGAACGAGTTGGTCAGCAGCGAGCCCACGACAAAGAGGAAAGGGATGATCAGCAGGAGCATGATCACCGTGCCCTGGGCCATCACCGTTGCCGCCAGCGTCGTGCGCATCACCGTCGACCAGAACAGGCCGACCGTGGCGTAGCAGATCGCCGTGATGGCCAGGCCGGCCACGCCGATCAGCAGCTCGGTGCCGCTGACCCCGCCGAAGAGGAAGGCTATGCCAGCCATAGGCAGGGCGGCGATGATCAGCAGCATAGCGAAGGCCAGGGCCGAGGCCAGCTTGCCCAGGGCGATCTGCAGCGGCGAGAGCAGGGTCGTAATCAGCAGGTCGTAGGTCTGCCGCTCCTTCTCGCCCGAGATGGCCCCGGCGGTCAGCGAGGGCGTGATCACACAGACCTGGATCAGGCTGGCGGTCATCACCGTAAGAAAGATCGCCTTGCCGATGCCACGGCCGGCCTCGGGGTCGCTGATGCCCCCCCGGAACGAGTTGGCCACCGCCGCGTAGACCAGCAGGGTCACGGCGGCGATGATCGTCAGGTAGATCACCAGGATGATCATGGCGCGATTGCCGCGGATGCGCCCGCGCAGCTCGCGCGCAAGGACAGGGTTCGCAAGGAAGTTCATGCTTGGCCCTCGTGGCAGACATTGTGGGACATTGTAGCCGATCGCGTGCCGCCGTAGCGGGGGCTGGCGCCTGGGGTGTCTGGTGAATTGTTGTGAACTCTTAACCAAAAATGTGCCGCCGCCATGGTTGACAGGTAATTGCGTGGGTGATATGTTATCGGTAACATAAGTTACCGATAACAGAAGCCCCTCAGCCCGAAGCCGGTCACTCCTGACAGGGATGGCCTAAACCGGAGCATCGCCGCACGGAGGACCCAACGATGGGTGACGTTCTTGTGCAGATGGAAGGCGTGACGAAACGCTTCCCGGGCGTCAACGCCCTCGATAATTGCCGCTTCGAGCTGCGCGCGGGCGAGGTCCACGCCCTGGTCGGCGAGAACGGCGCGGGCAAGTCCACCCTCATGAAGATCCTCGCCGGCGTCTATAAGAAGGACGCCGGCACCATCCGCCTCAGGGGCCGCGAGGTCGAGATCCCCAGCCCGCGCGCCGCCCAGCACCTCGGCATCAGCATCATCCACCAGGAGCTGAACCTGATGCCGGACCTGACGGTGGCGCAGAATATCTTCATCGGCCGCGAGCGGCGCCCCGGCCTGCCCTTCATCCTCGACGAGCGCCGCATCAACGAGCAGACCCGGCAGCTCTTCGAGACCATGAACCTGCGACTCGACCCGCGCACTAAGGTCGGGGAGCTGGCCGTAGCCCAGCAGCAGATGGTCGAGATCGCCAAAGCCCTGTCGTTCAACGCCCAGGTGCTGATCATGGATGAGCCGACGGCGGCGCTCACCGACTCAGAGATCGACGATCTCTTCCGGCTGATCGGGCAGCTGCGCGAGCGCGGCGTCGGCATCGTCCATATCTCGCACCGCCTCGAGGAGCTGAAGCGGATCTCGGACCGCGTGACCGTGATGCGCGACGGCCACTATATCGACACCGTCCAGACGAACGAGGTCTCGATCGAGCGGATCATCAGCATGATGGTCGGCCGCACGATCTTCGAGTCCGCGCCCGAGATCCCCGAGGGCGCCGACCCCGAGGTGCTGCTCGAGGTGCGGGGCCTCAGGCGGGGGCGCTCAATCAAGGATGTCAGCTTCCAGCTGCGCCGCGGCGAGATCCTGGGCTTCGCCGGCCTGATGGGCGCCGGCCGCACCGAGGTGGCCCGGGCCGTCTTCGGCGCCGACCCGGTCGAGGCCGGCCAGATCTTCGTGCGGGGCGCCTCGGTGCAGATCCATAGCCCGCAGGACGCCGTGCGCCACGGGATCGGCTACCTCTCGGAGGACCGCAAGCGTTTCGGCCTGACCATCGAGCAGGACGTCGAGACCAACATCGCGCTGGCCTCGTTCCGCAAGTTCCTCGGCTCGATGGGCGTGGTGAATAAGCAGGCGATCCGGGACACCGCCGAGCGCCACGTCAAGGGCCTGGCGATCAAGACGCCCGGCGTCCAGCAGCGTGTGCGCAACCTCTCGGGCGGCAACCAGCAGAAGGTCGTGATCGGCAAGTGGCTCACCGCCGACACCGACATCCTGATCTTTGACGAGCCCACCCGCGGCATCGATGTCGGCGCCAAGAGCGAGATCTACAAGCTGCTCAACGACCTGACCCGCCAGGGCAAGGCGGTGATCATGATCTCCTCGGAGCTGCCCGAGGTGCTGCGCCTGAGCCACCGCATCATCGTGATGTGCGAGGGCCGTATCACCGGCGAGCTCCCCGGCGGTAGCGCCACCCAGGAGCAGATCATGACCTACGCCACGCAGCGCACGTAGCGTTGCGCTCCCCCTGACCCCGCGGGCCCCTTGCCCAGTTGACCGCACTACCCAATGAAGGGAAGACGATGGAAGCGACACTCACCCAGCGCAAGTCTCTGTTCCGCTCAGACGCCATGCAGCGCGTGCTGGCGTTTGGGGCCCTGATCGTGATGTTTGTCGTCTTCTCGCTGGCCTCGCCGAACTTCTTCCAGTTCAATAATATTGTCGGCATCCTGCTGGCCACGGCGGTAAACGGCGTGCTGGCTCTCGGGGTGACCTTCGTGATCATCACCGGCGGCATCGACCTCTCGGTCGGCACGGTGATGACCTTCGCGGCGGTGATCGCCGGGGTGGCCGTCACCAACATGGGCCTGCCCGTCCCGATTGGCGTGCTGGCGGGCCTGGCGGCGGGCGCCCTCTGCGGCATGGGGAACGGCCTGGTGATCGCCAAGATGAAGCTGCCGCCCTTCATCGCCACGCTGGGCATGTTCTACATCACCAAGGGCCTGGCGCTGGTGATCTCGGGCCTGAAGCCGATCTACTTCAACGACGCGCCCAGCTACACCAACATCGCCATGGGTTCGATCCTTGGCGCGATCATCCCCGGCTTCGCCATACCCAACGCCGTCCTCATCCTCTTCGGCGCGGCCGCCGTGGGCGCCTTCATCCTCGGCCAGACCATCCTCGGGCGCTACACCTTCGCCATCGGCAGCAACGAGGAGGCGACACGGCTCTCGGGCGTGAATGTGGACCTCTGGAAGATCGGGGTCTACACGCTCTGCGGCGCCTTCGCCGGCCTCGCCGGGGTGCTGATCTCGGCGCGCCTCAACTCGGCCCAGCCGGCCCTGGGCGCCGGCTACGAGCTGGACGCGATCGCCGCGGCGGTGATCGGCGGCACCTCGCTGCGCGGCGGCGAGGGCACAATCATGGGCACGATCATCGGCGCCTTCGTGATCAGCACGCTCACCAACGGCCTGCGCATCCTCTCGGTCCCGCAGGAGTGGCAGATAGTGATCACCGGCGGGATCGTCATCCTAGCCGTATACCTCGACATCCTTCGCCGGCGCCAGAAGGTGTAGCACCGCCGGCGCGCATAGTACGGTTGGCCGCCCGCCCTGGGCCCAACATACGCGGTCGTCAATGTAGACATGGAGGCACACGATGAGGTCCACCCGGTTGTTCTCCGCCCTGGCCGGCCTGATGATCCTGATGCTGTCGCTCGCGGCCTGTGGCGCGCAGCCCGCCGCCCCCGCACAGCAGCCCACGGCCGCCGCCGCCACCGCGCCCGCGGCGGCCAAGCCCTA
>JAAXUL010000734.1 GCA_013336035.1 Chloroflexales bacterium | reverse complement strand
GCAGTCGAAGGTGTTCGGCCCCTTAGAGCCCCAGACATAGGGCCGCCCAACCTGGGCGAGGGCCACCTGCACCAGCCGGGTGGCGCCAGCCGGGGGCGGCGGTCCATCCACACCGATGGGCTCGCCCCAGCTCACGCCCGGATCGTTGCCCCAGTCGGTGAGCGCCCCCGGGTTACCGCAGGGCTGGCCGCGCGGCGGCACCCAGGTTGTCGCCGTCCACTGGACGGTGATGAAGCGCGGGTTCCGATCCTCGAGCAGCGGGTTGCCCGTGGGCGTCGGCGAGGGGGTGATGGTAGGGATGGCCGTACCAGGCGTGGCCCCCGCTACCGGCGTATCGGTCGGGAGCGCGTACTGCGCCGCCGAGTTGCCGATGAAGATCACATCGACTGTCTCCGGCTCGCCGATAGGTGCCAGGATCGGGACGCGCACATGGCTCGTGCCGGGGGAGATGTGCGCAGGCAGCTCCGCGCCGCCCGCCAGCTCCAGGGCGGTCTTCGAGTAAGCCCAGGTCGAGTCCGAGAGCACGGCGCCCCCGGGGGTCTTGACCGCCCGCAGCCGAACCTGCTCGGCATAGTTGATGGGGATATCCACCACGGACCGGTTGAGCCAGGTGATGTCGATGAAGTAAAGCTGCCGGGTCTGGTCAGGGATGCCTTCCCGCCCGGTGATCACCGGGCCGGCCACCGCCGCGACCAGGACGTGGAGCGGGCCAACCTCGACCCGCTGCCCCAGGGTGTAGCTCGTCCCCACCCGCGCGTAGGGCGTCGGCGAGGGGAAGGGCGGCCCGCCGGCCCCCGGGTACTCCTGCTCCCACAGCTCGTAGTAGATCTCCTCTTCCCAGTCGCCGCCCTCGCTGATCGGCCGCGTGTGCGTGATGATCTCCTTCACCGGCCCGGCCGTCCCGTAGGGCTTCGGGGTCGGGCTGGGGCACGCCCAGCGCGGGGCACCGCTCGTCTCCAGCAGGCCGGCGGCACCGCAGGCCAGCAGGAACACGACGAGCAGGGCGCTCGCGGCAAGGATGATCAGGGTTCGAAGCGCTGGCCTCTCACGCATGAGCACACCTCTACAGACACCCGGTAGCAACCATCACCATGCGACACAAGAGCGTTCCATCGGCTTAGGGGCGCGGCAGTACGGTGGCAAAGTCGAAGGAGCGCACCTCGACCGCCTTGCCGCCCTCGATCCACGCGATCCAGGCGCTACGCGCGTTGCGCGCCTGGGCGGTCACCAGCTCACTGGTCGCCCGCGCCCCCGTAATGAGCGGCACGCGCTGACCCGGCGTGGGGTCCTGCCACACGCCGCTCCCAGGCACCGACCAGCGCAGGTAGTGCGTGCTGGGCTCGCTATCGTTCCACCCGCCCTCCACGCAGCACGTCCAGACCGCCACGAGCCGATGAGAGGCGCCGTCATAGGCCGGGGAAGCAAAGGCAATCCGCTCGCCCCCGTGCGGGGCAACAACCAGCTCGCTGGGCAGCCAGCTCAGGCCGCCATCCTGCGAGGTGAGCGCGTAGACATTCCAGCGGCTGGCGTCGCTGAACAGGAAGGTGACGACATCCGCGGTTGCACCGGCGGGGCGATAGACGAGGGCCCGTGCGTGCCAGGTGCGCGGTCCCTCCTCGATACCGGGGATGACGATATCGCGCGCGGCGAGGCTCCAGGGGGCGCTGGTGCCGAGGGCCTTCGAGTAGAGCAGCGCACGCGGCGGGAAGGCCATCGCCCCATTCGGCCCGCTGAGGAACATGACCGTCGCCTGGCCGGCAGCGCCATCGTCCGCCACGGCCACAGCCCCCTCGCTGAAGTACCAGATGGCACCTGGGAGGCGCTCGAGCGTCCACTCGCCCGCGGGACTCCGGGTGGCGATCGCGGGCTGGACGTGGGTCGGCCCATCATGGCAGATCATGCCAACGACCAGCCAGCCGCCCAGAGTCCCAGCCACATCGTTGACCTGGCGGCAGTCGGCGCCGATGCGCTGGGGCGCCTCCCAGGTCTCCCCGTAGTCGCGGCTGACGGCGGCCCACACCCCGGAGGGCGGGTCGTTGTCGCTGAAGTCCGGGTCGCTCATGCCCCAGACGGCGTGGACCAGGCCATCGCCCGTGATGGCGACCTCCACCGTGCGCACATAACGACCGAGCGCCGACGGGCCGATGTCGACCTGGTGGGCAGGGGTCCACGTCCGCGTGACCGGGTTGTAGACGCTGACGAAGGCGCGCTCAGGGTTGTCGTTCCCCGACCAGACGGCGGCGGCGACGGCGGGCCAGCCCTCGGTGGGGTGCACGGCGAGATCCACGTTGAGGATGACCTCGGGCAGCTGCAAGGTGTTCTTCTGGCCGCTCCCGCCGCCGGCGCGCGTCTCCTCCATCGTCGGGTAAGGCGGCGGTGGCGGCACCGGCGTGGGCCAGGGGACCAGGGTCTCGCCGGGGGCGGGCGGGCAGCGCGGATAGGGCGTGGTCGTCGGCAGCCGAGTCGGCGTCGGGACGCCCACCGGCCACGGGGTGCCCCACGGAGTCGCGGTGATCGCCACGGCCGGGGTGATCGTCACCGGGGGCGGCGTGCCATAGGCGGGGCGGTTGGGCCAGCAGCCCAGGGCCTGCGCCGTGCGCTGGACATCCGGGTAGGTGACGACCGGGCCGCAGCCGGCCAGCAGCAGCGCGGCCAGTAGCAGCACCAGGGGGCCGCCAGATTGTCGAAGGCGTCGCCGCATCGCACCCACTCCACTGCACCAACCACGATAGGTGCAGTGTAGGGGTGTGCATCATGCCCGCGAAGGGGACAAAAGGGGGGGCGAAAGGGGGGACAAAAAGGGGGACAATCTGAGCACGATCACCCGAAAGCTGTGCATGGGAATTTTTACGGAGGCTCCAACAGAATAAAGCAGACGATGACGTGTAAGCCGAAGCGTATGACCTTATCGAAAAGCTGCTGCAAAAGGCACTGACGCACGATCATGGGACAGCAGTGAGGGAGGAAGCTACCACCGCTCCCTCCCTCACTGCTGGTCGAACATAGCGCGCCTGCGTGTTGAAAAACGATTCGGGTCACGCGCTTGCCCCCGAAGCCCCATCTCCAGGTTTCGTTGCGCCGCTGGGTCCCCCGTTCGCGTATCTGCGTGCAACACAGCAAGCTTGTGGTCCCACGGGAAGCTGAGCCCGGCCTCAGTCTTGGGCCTCGCGGTGCCGGCGGTTCGCCAACGCGACACATCTCTACTGCGAGATAGGCGGCTGGACACCGGAAGGCGGCATGAGTCACCCAGCGCGGCCGGCTCCTCCCGTCGCGCGGGCAGCGCAGTACCACCCGGTGCAGGATTGGTCCGGGACCCCATCCGCGGTTCAGGCCGCTGGTTCCTGCTCAGCTGAGATACCGTTACCCACTGGCTGAGTTGGGCTCCGGCAGGTCACGGCGGGGAGCGCGGGGCGCTGCCCATTCGGCTCGCTTGCCCCTCCCGCTACCGTGGTGACCGCTTCTTCCGCGGGAGACGTAGCACTGGGCGCCACCCGCACGCCAGGCGCCCCACAGGGGAAGGGCCGCCGGCCCCAGCCCAAGGCGGCCAGCAAGCGCTTCAGATTCTGGCCTGCCGCAATCAGGATGGCCTCGCCATTCACCTTGGGCAGGCCCCGCAGTCCGAACCGCCCCAGCCCGTGCCAGGCCTGGGCTTCCCCAAACAGCGGTTCTACCACTACTTTGCGTTTGCGATAGACCTGCTGATAGTCCGCAGTCTGGTGGTAGGCCCGCACGCGCTCCAGATAGGCCTCATCAAAACTGCGCTGAATGATCCGTCCGTCCTCGCTTGCCGTACAGTTGGCTTTGAGCGGACAGCGATGACAGGTGGTGGCCTCGGCCTGATAGACCTGGCGCTGCTGGGTGTGCAGATCGTATTGGTGGGTGAGCAGGGCGCCCTGGGGACAGACATACTGATCGGTGACCGGGTCATAGGTGAAGGCCTGCTTCCCAAAGCGCGGTGGGGACGGCTCATGGTCGGTCAAGGGCATGTAGGCGCGGATACCGGCGTCTTCGACCGCTTTAATGATCTCCAGTGTGCCGTAGGTGGTGTCACCCGTCACACTTCGCGGGCGCAACTGCCAGCGAAAACAGGCCCGCCACAGCAGATCGAGAAAGACCGTGTTTTCCATGACGTCGGACGGGGTGACCAACACCTGGAGAATGATCCGCGCTGGTCCCCCATCGACCAGATAGTGGGTGCGATAACGCAAGTGGACGCTTTGCCCGTGCTGGCGCATCAGGGTGGCATCGGGGTCGGTGGTACTGACCCAGAAATTGGAAACCCGCTGATAGCCCCAGCGCTGCACACGCCGGTCGGGGGCGCCGTTCTGAGCGAACCAGTCGTGGCGCTGCTGATTGTGGTCGGCGAGGTTCGCACGAACGGCGGGGGCGAGATCGGGACGCAGTTCGGAGGGCGGGTTCAGCGCTGGGGCGGGGGTGAGCGCCGGCGGTTCGGCTCCCGTCGCTGCCGGCGCGGGCGGCGGGTCGGAAGCCGCCGGATGCGGAGCCGCCCCTGGCGGCGGTAGCCTGGGCGGGAACCGTCCGCGGATGACGGGGTCGTCGAGCGGTGGCTTGCGCTGGC
>JAAXUL010001528.1 GCA_013336035.1 Chloroflexales bacterium | reverse complement strand
GCTCACAGGGTGCGAGGCCGACGGCATCACCCTTTCGAGCGAGCTGCTGGCGCACGCCCGCGCGCTCGTCGAGCAGCGCGGTCTCGAACACCGGGTGCGGTTCGACTTTGCCGACTACCGGCGCCACGCGGGCCACTACTCAGATGTTGTCACCAGATAGAAGCAAGAGGAATACTCCTGGCTGGGCTCGAGCGTCCAGGTGCCGCGGAAGGGGGTCACCCCGCTATTGCCGCTGGCCTTCACCACTACATCGTAGGTGCCGGGGGCCATCACATAGCGCCCAACCGGGCCAAGCTCGGGGCAGGCGGTGGGCTCGCTGCCGCTGAAGTCAGAGCACTCGGCGCAGGGCTCAAGCTCCTCCACGCGCACCTCGGGGCCGCTGAAGACCATGCTCAGGCGCTCGGCCGAGTCGTTCTGGATGAGCACCGTCACATTGCCGCCGCTCTCGCCGCTAGCCCCGACGGACTGGGGGGCGGGCAGCGCGCCCGCGCCGAGCGCCGCAGCCTCGCTTACTGTGGCGCGCACGAAGGCCACCCGCACCTCCTCGGTCAGGCTGTGGTCGGGGTACTCGCCGCGGAAGCGCTCGTAGAAGCGCAGGGCCTCGCTGAAGTTGTCGGCGCCCTCGTAGGCCTGGCCGCAGGCGTAGAGGATGGGCGGGAGCTGATCGTCGGGCGCGCTAATCAGCTGCTGCCCCACCAGATCGTCGATGGCCTGGCACAGGTCGGCGCTGATCAGCGCCGCGGGCTCGGTGTCGGCGACGAGCGCCTGGCCCCTGGTCAGCGCGGGCTCGTTGAGGGGGCTGTCGGCGTACTTCACAACGAACGCGCTGTAGCCCATCACCGCGTCGCCCAGCTTGTCCTCACCCACCAGGGCCTCGGCGGCCTCGAAGGCCTCGCACTCCTGTAGCTCGGCGGCGGCCTTGAGCGCCACATCGCTCTCGGCCGAGCCGGGGTCGCCGCTGGCAGCTTTGCCCAGCGGGCCGGCGGCCGACGCGCAATCGGCCTGAAGGTAGGCGGCATGCCCGGCCTTGTAGTTCTGCTCTTGCTGCCAGGTCTCGTAGAACATGAACCCGCCGATGAGCACGCAGCCGAGCACAACCACGCCGAGACAGCCGACAGCGATACGAGCGAGTGGGCCGCGCTTCTTTGGCGGCGCGGCAGGAACAGGCGCTGCTGGCGGTGTTGAGCCTTCAGTCATTGGACGGCCTCCTTCCGGCTATCCACACGTATGCACGCTACTATGCGAACAAACGACGAACTACGTTGCTGTTCGTCCACTGGTCGCGGCACTATCCGCCATGCTACAATAGCGCGCATAGATGCCGCAATAGGCAGGGTGGCAGACCGATGGCAGCCGCGTGGCGCCGCCCCTGTCTCTAGAGCACTGTGAGGGCCCGATGGAGATCGTCACCAATGTGATCCGCTACACTTTCGTGGCCGTCCTGGCCGTCGAGGCCATCGTGATCGGCCGCGCCCTTGTCACCATGGTCCTTGAGAAGGCCCGTGTCGCCGCCCCGCCCCCTGCCGAGGAGTAGCCCGTGCCCTACCGGATCCTGCACGTCTCAGACCTGCACGTCGGCCCGCCCTTCCGCCAGCCTATCGCCGAGGCCCTCGTGCGCCAGGCCAATGAGATCCGGCCAGACCTGCTGGTGATCTCAGGCGACTTTGTCCAGCGCGCCGACTTCGCCGACCAGTGGCGCGCCGCCCAGGAGCTGCGGGCGGCCCTGCCCGGCCCGCAGCTCGTGGTGCCCGGCAACCACGACGTGCCCCTCTACCACGCCCA
>JAAXUL010000125.1 GCA_013336035.1 Chloroflexales bacterium | reverse complement strand
GACCTTGACGAGGCGCGGCGCGAGCTGAGCGCGCGCCTCGTCAGCCGGCCTACCGGCAAGCTGGATTCCGCCGAGGTCGCCGCCGCTGCGATCGAGTCACTGGCCGAGAATCTTTCCGACAGTGTGGTAGCGCCGGCGTTTGCCTACCTGCTTGGTGGCCTGCCTGCGATCGCAATCTACCGCCTGGTGAATACCGCTGATGCGATGTGGGGCTACCGCAACGAGCGCTACGAGTATTTAGGCAAGGCGGCGGCACGCACAGACGATCTCTTCAATCTGGTGGCGGCACGCCTGACTGCGGCGCTGATTGCCCTGGCTGCAGTGCTGGTAAACCGGCGCGGCGCGACGGCCTGGCAGGTGGCCTGGCGTGATGCGGCGCGTACCGCCTCGCCCAACGCCGGCTGGCCCATGGCCGCGATCGCCGGTGCCCTTGATACAACGCTCACCAAGCGTGACCACTACACGCTCGGCGATGGCCCGCGCGTGCCCGACACCGCGATGATTCGCGAGGCCCGCACGATTGTGCGGGTCGCGGTGATACTCGTTGCCCTTGCCTGCTCGGTCGCAGGCGTAACACATTTGCTCAGGCATAATTCAGAATCGGCCATTCCAGCCTGACCACCTGCCTGCCAACTCTACGGCACATTCACATCGAGAAAGGAATCCCGATGAGCCTGCTCGCCGACACTATCGCCGCAATCAGCCCACTCGATCAGGAGGCACTGCACGCCGCTCGCACGCATCAAGACCAGTTGAGCAAGCCTCAAGGCTCCCTTGGCCGTCTCGAGAGCCTTTCCATCCAGATCGCCGGGATCACCGGCGTGTCCCGACCACGCCTGGACACACCCGCCATCGTCGTCATGGCCGCCGACCACGGCATTGCCCACCAGGGCGTGAGCGCCTTCGCCCCCAAGATCACGCTGGAGATGGTGCGGCACTTCCTCGCCGGCAAGGCAGCGATCAACGTCCTGGCCCGCCATGCCGGCGCCCGGATCGTGGTTGTGGATATCGGTATGGCCAGCGAGCTGCCGCCCCACCCCGACCTGCTCGTCCGCCGCGTCGGCCCCGGCACCGCCGACGTCTCGACCGGGCCGGCAATGAGCCGTGAGCAAGCCCAGACGGCGGTTGAGATTGGCATCACGGTTGCCGACGAGGTGATCGCCTCCGGCGTCGATATGATCGCGACGGGCGAGATGGGCATCGGCAACACGACCGCCTCAAGCGCGATCGTCGCCGCCATCACTGGACGCCCGGCCGCCGAAGTGACCGGGCGCGGCACCGGGATTGACGATGCCGGCCTCCAGCGCAAGGTCGCCCTGATCGAGCAGGCGCTGGCGCTGCACCGGCCCGCGTCCGCCGATGGGCTGGACGTGCTGGCAAAGGTCGGCGGCTTTGAGATCGGCGGCATGGCCGGAGTGATGCTCGGCGCCGCTGCCCGGCGCGTCCCGGTGGTCGTCGATGGGTTTATCTCCGGCGCGGCGGCCATGATCGCCTCCACCCTGGCCCCCGCCGTGCAGCCGTACCTCATCGGCGCCCACCGCTCAGTCGAGCGGGGCCAGCAGGCTGTCGTCGCACACCTCGATCTGGAGCCGCTGCTCGACCTGGGCATGCGCCTGGGTGAGGGCACCGGCGCGGCGCTGTGCATCTCGCTCTGCCAGGCCGCCTGTAAGATCTTGGACGAGATGGGACAGTATGACTGACCATGATGCGACGCCGCAGGATGGCCTGCTCGTGCTGCTGGGCACCGCCCTGCGCTTTCTGACGACCCTCCCGCCGCTGTGGCCTGTGCCGGAGTGGATCAGCAAGATCCCCAGATCCCTGCCCTACTTTCCCCTGGTCGGCGCCGTGATCGGCACGCTACTGCTGGGGGTAGGTTGGGTCGCTGGCCTGTTCTGGCCGCCGCTGGCCCAGGCAGCCCTGATCGTGGTTGCCTGGGCCATACTCAGCGGTGGGCTGCACTTTGATGGCCTGAGCGATACGTTCGACGGGGTGATGAGCTGGCATTCCCGCGAGCGTAAGCTCGAGATCATGCGCGACAGCCGCATCGGCGCGATGGGCGCCGCAGCGATGATCGGCGTGCTGCTGTTAAAGCTGGCCATACTTGCCGATGCCGGTGCGGTCTGGTGGCGCGCCGCTCTGGTGGCGCCCATTTTTGGCCGCTGGACCATCATCTACGCATCGACATGCTTTCCCACGGCACGCTTGGAGGGCATCGCCAAGAGCTTCCAGGGCCGCGTGAGCCGCGCCCGCCTGGCTGGGATCAGCGTCGTCGTTGCCCTGTCCATGGTCGGAATCGCCGGCGGGGCCGGCGCTTGTGCGTTCCTGCTTGGCGTTGCCGGAGCATTCATGCTTGGGCGCTGGTGGACCCGTGACCTTGGCGGACTCACGGGAGATACCTATGGGGCAATCTGCGAAATAACGGAGGTGATTGTTCTGGCGACAATCACCGCCGCTGCGAGAGTGTCTGTGTAAGCTACCGCTGGGGCTAAAGCCCCGCGGCTTTACCCTAGCCTGCCGACGAGTCGGCATCCGGGTAGTGTGGCGCACTTACAGGCGCCCTGCCGGAAATGTTTCCGGCAGCGATCACATCTGCGTGACCAGCAAACCCGCAGCGTGTGCAACAAAACGAAGCCTGGGTCTTGCGGTTCGCCTTGGCGATACAACCACATTTCGGACAGGTACGAGAGGTATTCCGAGGATCGACGGCATGGACAGGAACACCCGCCAGTGCGGCTTTATAGACAATAAAGGCCCGCAACTGGGCGAACGCCCAGCTATGGAGTGTTGCGCGCTGCGACCTGCGAGCCGTTACCCGCGTGCGAATGTGCGTCAGATCTTCCAACGCAATCGCCCGCTTTGTGCCTTCGGCCTTCGCAACAATCCGTTTCGAGAGGTTGTGGTTCACCCAGGTCGCAAAGCGGTACTCCTGTCCTGCAAGCTGCTTCAAGCGTCGGCGGGTCCCGTGGGTACGCTTCCCCTGAAGCTTCTTTCGCAGGCTCCGATGCCGGTAGCGGATGTTCTTGATCGCCTTGCCCGAGTGAATCTCCCCATCGCTATCGACCACAATGTTCGTCACGCCCATGTCGATGCCCAGCACGCCCTCTACGTCGATAGGCTCAGGCGTCTCAACCTCGCAGACGGCGAACAGATACCATTGGCCGTTGACCAGGGCCAGATCGGTTTCGCCGCGCTGCGCGTGAAGCAATGCCCGCTGGCGCTCACCGCATACGAACGGCATGGTCTGTCGCCCGTCCAATGTCCAGATCGAAATCGCTTGCTTCGTTTGGTTGAAGGACAGGATGCGCTCATCGTAGGCAATCGCCCCAAGCGGCGCAAAGGTGCGCAGCCGCTTGGTATCGAGCTTGTAGGCGTCTGCAACCTTGGAGATGCAGCGCACCGCCATTTGCGCGGCCAGATCGAACGTCTCACGAACAGCGGCATAGCACAGCTTGTGAACAGCGAACTGGCGAAAGGTCTTGGCCTCCCAGGCGATCTTGCTGATGTAGTCGCAGGCCTCGTTTGCCCGCACAAGGGTACGCTGAAGCGCGTCCGATTGCTCGGGGGTGGGCTGCAACTTCAGTTGTATCGTAAGTCTCATATTATGAAGATCGTACCACAATGAAACATCCGTGTCAACAGACCAGCAGCCGGACTCGCGGCGCCCTGATGCGAGGTGCGTGCCTTCCTTGCGCCGCGCCCGCGTTTCCTCTACTGGGGCGAAAGCCCCGTAGTTTCCACGCGGGTCTATTTCGATGAGCAAGATCATTCTCTTCACCGGCGGGTCGCGCAGCGGCAAGAGCACCCGCGCCGAGGAGTATGCCGCGCGGCTGAGCGATCAGGTGCTGTACCTGGCGACAGCCGAGGCTGGCGATGACGAGATGCGGGCGCGGATCGCTATCCACCAGGCCCGGCGGCCGTCGTCATGGACGAGCCGCGAAGAGCCGCTGGCGGTCGCCACCGCCCTGGCGGACGTTGCGCCGGGCACGGTCGTGTTGCTGGAATGCCTCTCGTTACTGGTGAACAATCTGCTGTTCGCCCACGAGTCTGACCCTGCGCCGACCATTGCCGAAGCCGTTGCTGCGATCCTGCGCGTGAGCCATGAGCGCGACCTGACCCTGATCATCGTGACCAGCGAGGTTGGCCTGGGCACGGTGCCCATGTCCCCAATCGGGCGGCTCTACCGCGATCTGCTGGGGAGCGCGAACCAGCAGGTTGCCGCAGCGGCCACCGCCGTGTATCTGGTGGTCTGCGGCATCCCGCTCGAGTTGAAAGCGTTGGAGGCAGCATATGCCCAATCGACAGCGTAGCGCCTGGCGCACTCAGACACCCTCTGCGAGGCAATAATGACAAGCGATTATCAAGCTGCTGACGTTGACCACATCATTGAGAATATAACGTTTACGCCCGCGCCGGCAGGGCTGCTGCGGCGCGCCCGCACGCTCATGATCCAGGGGACCGCCTCGGACGTCGGCAAGAGCATGGTCGTGGCCGGGCTCTGCCGGGCGTTTACGCGGCGCGGCCTGGCCGTGCGCCCCTACAAGGCGCAAAACATGTCGAACAATGCCGCCGTGGTGGTCGACATCGACCTGCCGCCGGGAGCGGACCGCACCGTCGCTTACGGTGAGATTGGCCGTGCGCAGGCCTTGCAGGCGCGCGCTTGCAACGTCCCTCCGTCGATCCACATGAACCCGATCCTCCTTAAACCCCAGGCGGATATCGGTTCACAAGTGATCTTACGTGGGCGGGTGCTCGGCAAATGCCCTGCACGAATCTATCACCGTTTCCGGCATCGGCTGATGCCCGCCGTCCTTGATAGCTTGCGGCGGCTTCAAGCTGAGGCCGATCTTGTGATCGTCGAAGGGGCGGGCAGCGGCGCAGAGGTGTATCTGCGCTCGTCCGACATTAGCAACATGCACCTTGCTCAGGTTGCGAACCTGCCCGTCGTGATCCTTTCCGACACCGATCGCGGCGGCACCATGGCCGCTCTTATCGGCAGCCACGTACTGCTCGATAAGGCCGACCGCAATCTCGTGGCGGGGTACATCGTCAACAAGTTCCGGGGCGATTTTTCGCTGTTCGAACCGGCTTGCCGGACGATCACGGAGCATACGGGCTGGCCCTTTCTTGGCGTGCTGCGCTGGTTGCCGGGCGCCGACCGGCTGCCGGCGGAAGATTCGCTCCAGCTTGAGCGCCCCGCAGATTTCGGCGGCGCGGGGCTGACGATAGCGGTGCCCCGCCTGTCGCGCACCGCCAATTTCGACGATCTCGATCCGCTGGCCGCCGAACCGGGCGTCGCGCTGCGCTGGATCCAGCCGGGCAATCCAATCCCCCGTGACACCGACGTGGTCATCCTGCCGGGATCAAAGGCGACACGCGCCGACCTGGCCGTTTTGCGGAAGGAGGGCTGGGACATCGACATCCTCGCGCATGTCCGACAGGGCGGCCGCGTTGTCGGCCTGTGCGCAGGGTTTCAGATGCTGGGCCACGTCGTTCGTGATCCTCTCGGCATCGAAGGCTCGGCGGGAGAAACTCCCGGCCTTGGTCTGATCGACATCGAGACCGAGATTGGCACCGAGAAGCGCCTTGCTCCAATCGACACGCGAGACATCAAGACCGGGTGCAGGGTTGCGGGGTACGAAATGCATATGGGGATGACGGCCGGGCCGGGCCTCGAACGGCCCTGGCTTATGCTCGATGCGGGAGACGGTCATACACGACCGGAAGGGGCTGTCTCGGCGAATGGGCGCGTAATGGGTGCCTACATTCACGGGCTGTTCGGCGCGGATGCGTTTCGTTCACGGTGGCTGACAGATCAGGGCGGAAGAGCTTCGACGCTCGCATTCGAGGCGCGCACCGAAGCTGCCATCGAAGCGCTTGCCGACCATTGCGAGAGGAACCTCGATCTTGATGCGCTGCTTGCACTCGCTCGATGATGGGAAGTGAGGTGCCACAATGATCCTGACCGACGCCCTTGGCCGCAGGCTTGAGCTGGCCAGCCCGCCCCAGCGGATCGTCTCGCTGGTGCCGAGCCTCACCGAGTGGCTGTTCACCATCGGCGCTGGAGAACGGGTGGTTGGCATTACCGACTACTGTATCGAGCCGGCGGCGGCCCTGGCCGGGCTGCCCCGGATCCGCGGCACAAAAAACCCCGACCGGGCGGCGATCAGCGCGCTGCGGCCCGACCTGGTGCTCGCCGACCAGGAGGAGAACCGCGAGCGCGATGTGCTGGCGCTCAGCCTCGCCGGAATCCCGGTCTATGTGACCGCCATGCGTCGTGTGGCCGATGTGCCGGCACAGCTCGCGGCGCTGGCGGCAGCCCTCGGGGTCAGCGCGCAGGCCGCGCCGGGGCTGGATGTGCTGCGCGCCATGATCAGTGTCGCGGGGCGCACCGCCGGCCGGCGCCGGATCAAGACGATCGCCTTCATCTGGCGCGACCCGTGGATGGTTGTAGCTGCTGAGACCTATGCTGGCGACCTGCTCCGGATCTGTGGGGCCGAGAATCTCGCGCTCCAGCTGCCTGGGCGCTACCCGCGCGCCGCGCTCGACGATTTTATGGCGCTGCGGCCCGAGCTGATCCTGCTGCCGAGCGAGCCCTACCCCTTTGCCGCGCATGATCTGGACGCATTGCTGCCCTACGCGGATGTGCCCGCCGTGCGCAATAAGCGGATCATCCTGTGTGACGGCATAGCCCTGACCTGGCCCGGGCCACGCACGGCTGACGCGCTGCGCAGCTTTGCCGGGCTGATCGGAGCTATGGACATCACGCCATCATCATCCTGATTCGATCAGGTCGATCTGGTAGCTCTACGATAACCGCGTGCTGCTGGCGGCGCGTGGGCAGCCGACCGCATCAGTAAAGGACTGAGTCATGCACTACACGATTGCCATCGCCGTCGAGGCGACCTATGCACCAGGGGGCAGCATTGGACCTTGGCATGACGACATAGCCCTCCGCGCGGCGCTCGCGCGGCTCGGGCATCGAGCTGTGATCATCAGTTGGGAAGACCCGGCCATCGACTTGCGCCAATTCGACGCGATCTACGTCAGCAGCACCTGGAACACCAGCGCTCACGGCGCAGCGTTCCGGTTCTGGCTCGACGCCTGCGAGCGTGATGGTCGGCGGCGCCTGATCAACGACCGCGCCGTACTCGATGCGGGGGAAGCCAAGTACCAGTACTGGAGCCTGCTCGAGGCGGCCCTCCGGCAGCGCCCGGAGCTCCAGGCCCTCGGCCAGCTGACGCCCTCGCGGTTCTACATCCAAGGCATGTCACCCGACCCGGCGGTCAAGAATCTGGCCGGGCGCGGGCTTGCGGCGATCCTGGCCGGGCTCGACCAGGAGGCGCCGTGGGGGGACACGGACCTCGTGCTCAAGCCGGCCCGCTCAGGAGACGGCCACGCGACCTTTGTCTACAATCGCTCGGGCCGGGCGATCCCCATTGATGACGACAAGCGTGCGGAGTTCGTCATCACCGCGCCCAATCAGGCCGAGGCCGTCTTCCAGCGCCTCGCCGCCGACCATGCCCGCGGCGGGGTGATCCTCCAGCCCTATATGCGTGGGGTCGAGGCGGGCGAGTACTCGCTGACCTTCTTCGGCCCCACTTGCGTCCACGCGGTGCGCAAGCCGCCGCTCTTCAAGGGCGACCAGAGCAGCCGACGGCAGGTGCTGGATGGCAAGCAGCTCCCCGCCCGTATGCGCGCCTTCGCGGAGGGGTTGGTCGGCTGCTTGCAGGCCCACTTCGGCGCAGGGGCGATCAGCCGGTCGCGGGTGGACCTGTTCGATCAGGCGGGGGTGCCCGTCCTCTGCGAGCTGGAGTGTGTCGCCCCGAACACCAATCTCCACCTCGTGGCGCGACAGTGGGGCCTCACCGTGGCCCTGGCGCTGTTCGACGACTACGCCGAGGTCATCGCGGCGCGGGCGGGGCAGCTTTGTGATGATTCCGTGAGCTTCAGGGACTGATCTGGCTTGGAGCGATAGGCTTGGCGAACGCCACTACCAGTGCGCTATACTGCGCGAGGTGATCGCCGCTGCCTGTGGCGGAGGTGCGGAGACCCCAGACACCTGCCACATCGCCGACCGGCGACTGGAGCGCATCGGCCTGAAGGCGCGCTATGGTACGCAGAACCCCTTCCCCTGGATGAGCGAGACAATCGACCTGACCAAGGAGAAGAACTTCTTCGAGACCAGAGTCACCGAGTATCAGGCCGGCGGCTCATTACGCTGGGAGTAGCGCGCCAGCGGTGAATGGGCAGGCGACATTGCACGCCGCGCGACTCTGTGGTACTATCGCGCAGAACAAACGCCACGGGTCGTAGACTCGGCGGCCGTAGATCACGTCAGCTAGGGTGCCCGTGTCCCGGATGGCAGGGCTAAAAGGCGAAGCCGGTGAAAGTCCGGCGCTGTCGCGCAACTGTAACGCTCGCTGCCTGCGAGCGAAGTCAGGTCGCCCGCCCTGGTTGATTTGCTCGCTCCTCGCGGTTTGGGAGCCGGAGCAGACGGCAGCTTGATTCTGCCTGCCGCCGTGCACCTTTCAGCTATCTATCTGCTGAAAGGCATTGCTGATTCCCAACCGTATCACCGGTTGGGTTTTTTTATTGAACGCAGTCTACCGCCGCAGAACATTGTGAGTGCGCATGAAATTCACCGACCGCCAGAGCCTCTCCTTCATGGCCCTCGTGAGTGGGGTTTCTCTGGCATGCTACACCGCAGTCTTGCGCTTATGCAGGCTCGAGGCGAAAGAGCATCAGCCTGAACGAGCAGCGCGCCGCAACCAGCTCGCAAATTTCGCCCACCTGCTCGATTGGGTCATGAACGCAATGGTTGTCCTGGTAGGCATTCAACGGCTCTACCGCGAGGAAAATTTTGGGGGGCAACACCAGCCTCACTGGCTAAAGGTGTACTTTATGATCACCGGCCCCCTGCCGACAATCGGGATGCTGGGGGCGATGATCACAGGTCATCGCTGGGGACCGCGGCTAGGGGCAGACCCCACGCGGCGGCGCATCCACCGGGCGCTGGCCTGGCTCGGCTATATAAGCTGGTGGCTCAGCTATCTGCCCATCTTCGCGCAGCCGCTGCTCAACCGGGCAAATGCGCGACGGGCAAGCATCGTGATGAAGGATGCCGAGCAGCTGAATCGCTAGCAGAAGTTCGACGGTTATGAACACGACCAGCGGGCATCCAGTCGCGAGCCTGGCCGAGGCTAAGGGTTATGACTCCGTTCTCTACCAGGCCATCAAAGTATAGGTGCCTACCGCTATGGATACAACGACCGACAACCATGTGCCCCTTGCAAAGAAGATTCAGGCACATATCGAGCTAGCCGACCCGGTGACCTGGATCTCACCGGTAATCATCACGCTCTGCGGGGCGCTGGCCTCTGGCATAACAACAGGCTTCCAGTGGACGAGCCCACAGCACTGGAGCCTGGCGCTGCTGGGCGCCCTGATGACCGGCCCCCTGGGGACGGGCTTCAGCCAGAGCATCAACGACTACTACGACCGCGATCTCGACGCAATCAACGACCCCAAGCGGCCGATCCCGGCGGGGCTGGTGACCCTGGGCGAAGCGCGAACCAATTGCTTCTTCCTCGGCGGCGCGACGCTGCTGGTGTCATGTGTCTTCAGGCAGCCGCTGATCGTCTTGCTGGCGGTGATTGGCCTTGTGCTATCGTATATGGGAAGCAGAAATGCTTGAACATCCAGACCGCTGTGTGATGCGTGACACGTGACGCGTGACGCGTGACCGGGCCACGGATCACGCATCACGATGGGATGTTTAAGAAGATCCGCTTCCCTATCTACAGCGCGCCGCCAATCAAACTGAAGAAGAACTTCTGGCTCGGCCCACCGGCTGTTGGCCTGGGCTACGTGAGCATGAGCTGGCTCGCAGGGCATCTGATCTTCGCACCGCTGACGTGGGAGAGTATGCTGGTGGCGTGGTGCCATGGGGCGGTTGCGGCAGGGATGCTCTTCCTTAATGATATCAAGAGCGTCGAGGGTGACCGGCAGCACGGGCTGATGTCGCTGCCCGTGGTGATCGGGGTGCACAAAACCCTGATCATCGCCTATCTGACCGTAAACCTCGCACAAGCCCTGTTGCTGATTCTGGCGCTCTACCACGGTCACTTCGTGATAGCCGGGATCATCCTGATAGCCCTTGTCGTGCCGATCTATAACCAGACCAGGCTGTATCAGGAGCCAACCCAGAAGAACTACGTCCGCTACATGCTCTCGAGTAACCTCTTTGTCGCGCTCATCCAAGTCCTCTCAGGGTTTATGGTCGGCGGCTACTTCCGATGAGCCTTTCCTGGCCTCCAGGAATCGTGGATGACAGCCAGCGGGAGGAGGTAGCCGACGCTCGGCCCCTACTCCAATCCCTTCGGTTGTAACAGCACGAGTGTGGGGCGGCACACTCAGAAGCCCAGGTGCCTTGGCCCTGGGAGCCGTCACAGGCATACTTCGAGCAGTGAGGTGCGCTCTGGCCCGCCGATGATGTGCGCGTCACATGTGCTATAATCCGCATCGCCTGTACCTGACTAAACTCAATATCGTCGCGGTATCCCGATTGCCCGGATGCCAGGGTGTAAAGGTGGAAGCTGGTGTGAGTCCAGCGCTGTGCCGCAACTGTAACTGGTCGCTCCTTATGGAGCGCCAGAAGCCAGGATGCCTGCCGCGACGTTATCTGTTCAATCCTTCTCGAGCCAAGGAGGCGAACATGGCCGATCTCCTCTGAATGCCCCGCATTCAGGGCGATCAGCTCATTCTGCACCCGCGCCTCGTATGAGGGCGGGTTTTTTGTTGTCCGTAGGAGCCAACCGATGGATGCGCCGATAGATGATGTTGTGATCCTGCTGGGCCGGGGCAACCACGGCCCAGCCCCGCGCCGCCAGCTTGAGCGGATGGCCGCGCTGCTCCAGGCCAGCGAGCGTTACCCGCTCGTCCTGATCGCGCTGATCGACCAGGGCGAGCCATCGCTGCCCCAGGCGCTGGACGCCTGCGCTGCCGCCGGGGCCGCCCGCGCGCTGGTGGTGCCGGTGAGCATCCCCGGCGAGACCCGGCTCAGGGCCTGGATGGCCAGCGTGGCCCGGCGCTGGCAGGCGGCGCACCCTGGTAGCACGATGGAGGTTGTGCTGGGTGAGGGTCTGGTCGAGCAGCCGGCGCTCGCCCCGGCCCTGCTGGCCACCGCGCAGGCGGCGGAGGCCGGCACCGATGTGCGTAGCGCGCCGCCCGAGGGCTGGGAGCACGACCCTGTGAACTGGAGCGTCCTGCCACCGCACCAACTTCACCTGCTGACCTGCCGGGGGCCGCGCTGCACCGCGCTTGACGCCAGTGACTGCTGGACCCAGCTGCGCGCGAGTCTGGCCGAGCACGGGCTGCGCGAGGATAACGCGCGTACGCTTGTGGCCGCCACCGGCTGCCTCTACCCCTGTAGCTGCGGGCCGGTGCTGGTGGTCTACCCCGCCGGGGTCTGGTATGGCCGCCTGACACCCGCCGCGATCAAGCGCATCGTCGCCGAGCACCTGGTCGGCGGACGGATCGTCGAGGAGCACCGGATCACGCCGGGGGTGCCCTGCGCCGGCCAGCATAGCTCCTGATGTTCTCCACTGTTGATAGAGCCAGAGCCAGCCATGAAGCCGGCTCACACTCCAGGAAGAGTGAGACTGATGAAACGCTTCTCCCGCCTGTTCGCCGCCGTGCTCGTCCTCAGCCTGCTGGCTGCCTGTGGCGGCCAGCCCACCGCGTCACCCCCAACCGCCGAGTCCCCGACCAGCGCCCCTGCGGCGACAGAGGCTCCCGCCGCAGCCGACCGCAGCGTGACCATCGAGAACTGTGGCGTGACCCAGACCTACGAGTCGGCACCCAAGCGCGCGGTGACGATGAACCAGCACGTTACCGAGGTTATGCTGGCGCTTGGCCTCCAGGATCAGCTGGTCGGCACGGCCTACCTCGACGATGCCATCCTGCCCGAGTTCCAGGCGGCCTATGAGGCCATCCCGGTGCTCTCAGACCAGTACCCCGCGCTGGAGGTGCTGCTCGCGGCGCAGCCCGACTTCGTCTACGGCGGCTTTCGCAGCGCGTTCAAAGAGGACTCGGGCCGCACCCGTGAGGCACTGGTCAGCAGCGGCGCCAACTCCTTCCTCTCCAGTGAATACTGCGCCACCGGCCCGGTGACGATGGAGACGGTCTACGGCGATATCAGGAACATTGGCGCGATCTTCGGGGTGCCCGAGCGGGCCGAGGTGCTGGTTGGTGAGATGGAGGCGCAGATTGCTGCGGTGCAGGCGAAGCTCCCGCCCGGCGAGGCACCGCGGGTCTTCGTCTACGACAGCGGCGAAGATGCGCCCTTTACCTCCGGCGGCATCGGCATCGCCAACACGATCATCGCCCTGGCCGGCGGCGAGAATATCTTCGCCGATCTCGACAAGACCTTCGGTGAGCCGAGCTGGGAGGAGGTGGTCGCACGTGACCCGGAGGTCATCCTAATCTTCGACTACGGCGACACCACAGTGGAGCAGAAGCAAGACTTTCTGCTCGCCAACCCGGCCCTGGCCGAGGTGAGCGCGATCAAGAACCAGCGCTTCGCGGTGCTGCCGCTCTCGAGCGTGGTCGCAGGCGTGCGTAACCCCGCCGCGGTGGGGCAGGTAGCCCAGGCGCTGTTCCCCGAGGCCTTCAAGTGAGCCAGGTCGTCAGGCCATCAGCGCAGGCGGCGGCGCGCCCCGTCGCCGCCTCGCGCCTGGGCTTCGGCGCGCTGCTGCTGACCCTTGCTGGGGTTCTGCTGCTCACCGTCACGCTGGCGGTGATGATCGGCCCGGTGCCACTCGCCCCCGGCATGGTCTGGCGCG
>JAAXUL010000124.1 GCA_013336035.1 Chloroflexales bacterium | reverse complement strand
CTCAATGGCGCCCCGCTCTCCTACTGGTCCGGCGTCGACGGCAAGAGCGTCATGCGCTATATGGGCGGGCTCTGGGGCGGCGCCTGGCCGACCTCGCTGCTCTCCGACCTGGGCAACGACCGCTTCGACGGCGCCTACCTGGTGCTCAACTTCGCCACCCTCGACCCGGCCAACTCGCTCTGGTCCAAGCAGTACAACCTCTACGCCAACATCGATAGCGAGCCGCCGCGCTACCTCAACTTTGAGAAGTGGTGGACCGGCTTCTTCCAGCTGACCAGCGACGAGATGGAGTTCATCGTCACCAACCTCTTCGTCGGCAACAAGCTCGGCGCCAACCAGATCGTGCTCAGCAACGGCAAGACCGTCAGCCTCAAGAACATCCAGGCCCCGATCATCGTCTTCTGCTCCGACGGCGACAACATCACCCCCCCGACCCAGGCCCTCAACTGGCTGCTCGACATCTACCAGAGCGACGCCGAGATCGTCGCCGACGACCAGGTGATCGTCTACAGCGTCCACAAGGACATCGGCCACCTCGGCATCTTCGTCTCGGGCAAGGTGGCGAAGAAGGAGCATACCGCGATCATCGGCACGCTCGAGTTCATCGACCGCCTGCAGCCCGGGCTCTACGAGATGCTGATCGAGGACCCGGCCGAGGCCAGCTACGACGACCCGCGCCTCGAGGGCAACTATCAGATCCGCTTCATCGAGCGCTCGCTCAAGGATATCAAGGGGCTCGACGACACCCGCGCCGAGGAGGGCTACTTCGAGACCTTCGCCCAGGTCTCCGAGCTGACGACCGGCTGGTACAAGGCCGCCATACAGCCGCTCGTGCGCAGCCTGACCACCGAGCAGGGCGCGGCGCTGCGGCGCGAGCTGCTCTTCTCGCGCGCCCAGCACTACGTGCTCTCGGACCGCAACCCGCTGATGCAGTCTGTGGGGCCGCTGGCCGAGCAGGTGCGCGAGAACCGGCGCCCGGTCTCCCGCGACAACCCCTACCTGACGATGGAGCGCGAGCTCTCCAAGGGGATAGTGACCTGGCTCGACGCCTTCCGCGAAGTGCGCGACCGCTCGCTGGAGAGCTGGTTCAAGACGGTCTACGGGCCGTTCGGCCTGGGGGCGCTCTTCCCGCCCACGGGCGCGCAGCGCATCGTGCCGGTCGAGAGCGAGGCCCAGCGCCGCTTCGCGCAGCGGGCCGAGCAGCTGGTGGCCAAGCTCGGCCAGGGGGGCTTCGCGGCGGGGCTGGCGCGCATCCTGCTGCTGCTGTCGAGCTCGGACCGCGACGTCGAGCCACGCACCTTCCTGCGCGCCGACGACCTCGCGCGCCGGCACCCGCGCCTGAAGGGGCTGAGCGTCGACGACTTCCGCGCCATGGCGAAGGAGCAGTTCCTAAGCATCTTCCTCGACCAGCGGCAGGCCATCGCGACGCTGCCGCAGCTGCTGGCGACGCCCGAGGAGCGGCGCGAGGCGCTGGCGCTGGCGCAGGAGATCGTGCTGGCCGGCAACCAGCCCAACCCTGCCGAGCAGCGAGCCCTCGTCGAGCTGAGCGAGGTCCTCGGCCTCGCGCTCGAGAGCGTTCCGGCCGCCGCCGGCACGGCCCCGGACGAGGTCGTTCTCGACGCCCTGCGCGCCGAGAACGAGCGGCTGCGCGCCGAGGTGGCCGCGCTCAAGGACGGCAAAGGCTCGGAGGCTTCGCTCACCGTGGGTAAACAGTGAGGCGGCGAACGCGCACGGCGGGCCACGGATCTCGGCGGCCGGCAGCCCGATTGCGGTCTGGGCCCTCCCCACCGACGCGGAGGGAATGATCGCCCGCCACACCCTCGCGCTCCTGAGCTAGTACTCGTCGGCGTACGTCTCTGCCAGGGTAGCGACGACCGACCACAGACGACTGACGACCATCCAGCTTGCGCCCCGGTCGTCGGTCGTCGGAACTCCGTTACGAACGCCGGCCGCCGCGCGCGGTGAGGCGAGCGCGCCCGGGGGAGCTTCAGGCGAAGGGGAGGGGCGAAGCAAAACGGATGGTGCTGTATGGTAGGCGCAGCCTTATGGGGCGGGATCGCGGCGGCCTCGCTGCTGATCGGCTTTGCGCTCTCGGGGCGCGGGCTCTCGAACCGCACGATCGGGCTCTGGATGGGCTTCGGCGCGGGCGCGCTGATCAGCGCCATCGCCTACGAGCTGGTGCCCGAGTCGGCCCTGGGCGGCGGGGGGATGGCGCTGGGCTTTACCCTGGGCGCCCTGGCCTTCTTCGGCGGCGACTGGCTGGTCGATCGCCAGGGAGGCCAGGAGCGCAAGCGCATCGCCGGCGAGCCGGAGCAGGGCTCAGGCATGGCGATCTTTCTGGGGACGCTGCTCGACAATGTGCCTGAGTCGATCGTGCTCGGGATGGGCCTGGCCCTGGGCGGCTCGATCCGCCTGGCCTTTCTGGTGGCCGTGTTCGTGTCGAACATCCCAGAGGGCCTGGCCGGGACGGTCAACCTGGCGGCGGCGGGCCGCCCGCGCCGCACGATCTTCTGGATGTGGGCCTCCCTCGTGCTGGTCTCCGCCCTCGCGGCGAGCCTGGGGTACGCCGTCGTGCAGTGGGTGCCCCGCGCCGACGGGCGCATCGCCCAGGCCTTCGCGGCGGGCGCGATGCTGACCATGCTGGCCGACGCGATGATGCCGGAGGGCTTCGAGCACGGCGGCAAGGCGGTGGGCCTGCTCACCGTGATGGGCTTCCTGACCGCCGGGGTCCTGGCGCGGCTGGAGTGAGCCAGCGTGCCGGCCGACGGCCGGCTCTTCGTCGCCGCCACCCTCGAGATCGAGGAGGCCACCCTCACCGGTGAGAGCGCGCCGGTGCTCAAGGACACCGCCACCATCGACAAGCCCGAGGTCGGCCTGGGCGACCGCCTCTGCAGGGCCTTCATGAACACCGCGGTCACCTACGGCCGCGGTGAGCTGATCGTTACCACCACCGGCATGGGCACCGAGATCGGTCACATCGCCGATATGCTCAACATGGCACGAGTCCACCGGAATGAGGGGCCACTTCTGCAATGACCAGGGAGAGTTGCTAGATCTTCACCCCTGCAAGCAACATTGCTTTCCATTCAGAGCCTGGGGCTGTTATATTGATGAGGCGTAATATCTGAATCGTTTTCGGTCTTCAGCTGGTGTGGATGGTGTTGGCAGGCTCATTGCTGAACTGCCACCTATACTTCATCGCTGAGACATCAGGCCGAAAGTGTTGTAATAGCACCGTCTGGACCATCTTCGTACATACCCAGAACCCATCCTGCATCGTCCTAGAGCCAGTCAGTGCCGACGCCTCGGGAAATGCGTATGCTCCCTTCTCTCCCCGTACGAGTCTGGGTGCTTGTCGCCCTCGTGATTCTGCTCGCGCCGGCGTGGCCGGCGCCGGCTGGCGCGCAGAGTGGGTTACAGGCCGACACGAGTTCCACTGAGCCCGCGCAACTGAGCTTTCGGACGATAGATGTCGAGCAGGGTCTGCCGCAATACGGTGTGTACGGCATCGCCCAGGATCGCTTCGGCTTCATCTGGCTCGGTACCCTCGACGGGCTCGCCCGCTATGACGGCAAGCGGATCGACACCTATCGCTTCAGCCTGATCGACCCCAACGCACCGGCCAGCAGCCAGATCTGGTGCCTCTACGCCGACCGGGCGGGCGTGGTGTGGGCCGGCACCTTGACCGGCGGCCTCAGCAGCTACGACCCGCGCACCGAGCGCTTCACCACCTATCGGCACGACCCCGGCGACCCCAGCAGCCTGAGCAGCAACGCCATCCGCGCGATCTACGAGGATAGCAGAGGATCGCTCTGGGTCGGTACGCTGAATGGTGGGCTCAACCGGCTCGACCGGCAGACGGGGCGCTTCACGCGCTATGGCCACAATCCGTCCGACCCGGACAGCCTGAGCCATGAGCACGTCGAGGATATTGTCGAGGATGAGCGCGGCGGCGTGTGGGTCGCCACCTACGGCGGGCTCGACCGCCTCGACCCTGCGACGGGCCGCTTCACCCACTACCGCCACGACCCCGCGCACCCCTCGGGACTGGGCGGCAATCAGGTCCACGCCCTGCTTCGCGACCGCTCCGGCGCCTTATGGGTCGGCGTCTATGGCGCCGGCCTCTACCGCCTCGATGAGGAGGACAGCGGTCGCTTCATCGCCTACCGCAGCGACCCGGCCGTCCCCTACACCCTGAGCAATGATAATGTCACCGCGATCGTCGAGGACAGCGCCGGGACGATCTGGGTCGGCACCTATGGCGGCGGGCTGAACCGTCTCGACCGCCCCAGCGGCGGCTTCACCCATTTCCCACGCACCCTACCGCTGGGGCGCGGGCTGCCGAGCGATAAAATCATGGCGCTCTTCCCGAGCGCCGACGGGCTGCTCTGGGTCGGGACCGAAGAGCGCGGCGCCACTATGGTCGATCTCAAGCCCAAGCGGTTCACCATCTATCGTGCCAGCCCTGATGACAATGTGGCGGCGCACCCCAACGAGCTGCGACCTGGCGGCGTGCGGGCCCTGGCTGAAGATCGAGACGGCACCCTCTGGGTTGGCATTAGTGACGTGGGGCTGGATCATCTCGACCGCAAGCGCGGCACGGTGACCCACTACCGTTACGACCCGGCCGACCCCGGCAGCCCCATCAACAACCGGCCCCAGGCCATGCTCGTCGCCCATGACGGCACGCTCTGGGTTGGCTACAATGGAGGTCTGGACCGCTTCGACCGCGCCGCCGGCCGCTTTATCCACTACCGCCCTGACCCTGGCGACCCCGCCACCCTGAGCCACCCCGACATCTTCGACCTGTGCGAGAGCCGCGACGGCGCGATCTGGATCGCCACGCGGGGCGGCGGCCTGAACCGCCTCGATCCCGCCACGGGCCGCTTCACCCAGTACCGCCACCACAACGACGACCCCACCAGCATCAGCTCTGACTCGCTTCTGGCCGTGATCGAGGACCAGCCTGGCGCCATCTGGATCGGCACCGAAGATGCGGGTCTGAGCCGGCTCGACCGCGCGACCGGGCACTTCACCCACTTCCCCAGCGATCCGGCTGATTACACCTCCCCTGGCTCGAACTCCGTCGCCATACTATTTGTCGATAGTGGCGGCACCCTCTGGGCCGCGGTCTGGAACAGCGGGCTGGACCGCTTTGACTCGGCCAGCGGCACCTTCACGCACTACACGCCTGAAGCCGGTCTGCTCACCGCGAAGATCAACGCAATCCAGGAGGACGCGGCCGGCAACCTCTGGCTCAGCTCGAACCAGGGCCTGACGAAATTCGACCCGCGCAGCAGGGCGACCGAGCACTTCACCAGCGCCTCCGCTGGCCTGCCGAGCGGGGGCTTTCCCCTCGGCAGCTCTGGCCGAG
Organism: Chloroflexales bacterium; assembly: GCA_013336035.1. Taxonomy (GTDB): domain Bacteria; phylum Chloroflexota; class Chloroflexia; order Chloroflexales; family Chloroflexaceae; genus CAIWXH01. The sequence goes on along the minus strand of JAAXUL010000124.1, from coordinate 7,488 downwards.
GCCGGAGCGGCGAGATCCTGCTCGGCGGGATCGATAGCCTGGTGACCTTCTTTCCCGAGCAGATCCAGACTCGCGCCACGGCCGTGCCAGTGCTGCTCAGCCGTTTCTTGCTCGAGAATCAGCCTGTCCTCGTGGGAGGCGGCTCGCCGTTGACCACCTCGATCAATACCACCAGCGAGCTCGCCCTATCCTACCGTGACCGGGTGATTAGCTTCGAGTTCGCCGCCCTCGACTACCGGGCGCCGCAGGCAGTGCGCTACCGCTATCGGCTTGAGGGCTTCGACCGGGACTGGATCGAGACAGGCAGTGAGCGCCGCAACGCCACCTACACCAACCTTGACCCTGGGCTCTACGTGTTCCACGTGCAGGCCGCGAATGGCGACGGGGTCTGGGGCGAGGCAGAGCACAGCATCCGGATCACGATCATTCCACCCTGGTGGCGGACGTGGTGGTTCACCCTGCTGACCGGGATCGCGGTCGTGGCCAGCGTTGCAGGAGTCTTTCGCTACCGGCTGCAAAGCCTACACGCCCGGCAGGAGCGCCTGGAGGCTGAGGTCGCCGCCCGGACCCGCGAGCTATCGGCTGAGGTGAGCGAGCGGAGCCGGGCCGAGCAGGCGGCCCGCGCCGCCCGCGACGAGCTCGACCGCCAGCTTGCCCTTGAGCGTGAGTTGATCACCACCCTCGATCTCGACGCGCTCCTCGGTCGCATCCTCGAGCAGATCGGCCAGGTGGTCGCGTACGAGACCGCCGCGATCATCACCCCCGATGGGAAAGAGCTGGCCGTGCGGGCGATTCGCAGCACCTACCTGCGGCCCTGCCCGTCGACGATCAAGCTCAATCCTGCTAAGACGCCGCCGCTGGCGCAGTCATTACGGACGAGCGAGCCCCTGCTGTTCGGGGACATCTCGCGCGACAGCGACCTGCTGGTCTACCTCGAAACGATCTTTGGGCAGCCCGTCCGCGGCCGCAGCTGGCTGGTCGCGCCGCTGCTGGCCCAGGGCCAGGTGGTGGGCCAGCTGCTGCTGGCCCACAGCTCCCTCGATCTCTATCGGCCATCAGATATCGAACTGCTCGGGTCCTTCACCAGCCCGATCGCCATCGCCCTGCAGAATGCCCGCTTGCACCAGGCCCTGCAGAACGCCGCCGTGCTTGAGGAGCGCACCCGCCTGGCCCGCGAGCTGCACGACGCGGTCACCCAGACCCTGTTCTCGGCCAACCTGATCGCCGAGGCGCTCCCCGAGGTGTTGCGGAGCTCACCGGCTCGGGCGAGCAAGGGGGCGATGGATTTGCGCCGGCTGACAGCCGGAGCCCTCGCCGAGATGCGCACCCTTCTGCTCGAGCTGCGGCCCAAGGCCCTGACCGAGAAGCCCCTCGGCCAGTTGCTCCAGCTGCTCTGTACCTCGATGACGAGCCGCGCCACAATCCCGATCTATCTCACCGTGGCCCACGACGGCACGCTGGACACCCCGGCGCAGCTGGCGTTCTACCGGATCGCCCAGGAGGCCCTCAACAACGTCGTGAAGCACGCCGAGGCGCAGCAGGCGATCCTCTCCTTCGACGTCACCGAGGGCGAGGCGACGCTGCGCGTGAGCGACGACGGCCGGGGCTTCCAGCAGGAGAGCGTCCGGCCGGACTCGTTGGGCCTGGGCATTATGCGTGAGCGCGCGGCAGAGATTGGCGCAGACCTGACGATCACCGGCGAGCCGGGCGGCGGGACGACCCTGGTGCTCCACTGGCGGCAGGCGGGAAGTTAAGCATGCCTAGCGATGCTCGTATCACCGGCGACGGTGAACTGGTTGCCCTGGTCGACATGGCGGCCTCTTTGAATCTGCCCGAGGTGCTCAGTGTGGCGGCTGCGACCGCCACCGCCCTGGACCTGCTCCACGCACGGCAGATCATCTACGGACGGCTCTGCCCCGCCAATATCAGGTTCGACCAGCGGTCGCGCCAGGTGGCCCTCGCCGAGCTTTCCCCTGAGGCCGACTCTAATACTGCGCCCGACCTGGCCTACCTCGCCCCTGAGCAGCTCGGTCACTGGCCCGCCGACGAGCGGAGCGACCTCTATGCCCTCGGCCTCGTGCTCTACGAGCTGCTGGCTGGGGCGCACCCGTTTCAGTGCGACGACCCCCTGCTCCTGGTCCACGCGCAGCTGGCGAGCGTGCCGACCGCACCGCACGAGCTTATCGGCGGCCGTGTGCCAACCCCGGCCCAGGTCTCGGCGATCGTTATGCGGCTCCTGGCGAAAGACCCGGTAACGCGCTACCAGTCCGCCTTCGGCTTCAGGTGTGATCTGGAGCGCTGCCTCCACCACCTGGCCCAGGGCGACGAGGTGCCGCCCTTCCCGCTAGGCGAGCACGACGAGTCGATCGTGCTGCGACTACCGAACCGGCTCTTCGGCCGCGGCGAGGAGCTTGCGACGCTGCTGGCAGCGGTCGGCATAGCGCCCGCCACAGATAACGGCGTCGACGCTGAGATCTCGCCCGATGCCTATGATAACGTCGGCACACCGCTGCTGGCCCTCGTGACTGGCCCGGCCGGCAGCGGCAAGTCGGCGCTGTTGCGGCACGTCTGCGCCGCACTGGCCGAGGCGGGCGGGTGGATTGTGCACGGAAAGTGCGACCAGTACCGGCCTGACGCCCCGTACCTGCTGCTCGAGCAGGTGCTTACCGCCATCGCCAACCGCGTACTGGCCGCGCAGCCCGCGGACAGGGCGCGTTGGGGCGCGGCCCTTAGCGCGGCGGCCGACGCTCAGGCCGCTATGCTGGCCGAGATCGCCCCGGCGCTTCAGCGCGTCATCGACACGGCGCCGGCCGATCCCTCCGGTGACCTGGGCGGCGCAATCCAGCGCTTTGATCAGGCCGTTCTGCGGCTGCTCGCGGCCGCCGGCCAGATCGCCGGGCCGCTGACCCTCGTGCTGGACGACCTGCAGTGGATCGATGCCGCGTCGCTACGCTTGTTCGGCCGCCTACTGCGCGACAATGCGCAGCCATCCCTGGTGATCCTCGCCTCGTATCGTGAGGGCGAGCTCGAAGTGGGCCATCAACTGCGGCAGCTGCTCGACCGTGTGTTCGTCGAGACTTCAGAGGGCGCTGCTCGGGCGCCGCAGGCGCCACACGCAACCCTGATTCGGCTCGGCGCCCTGCGGCTCGACGATGTCAAGGCGCTGATTGCCTCGACCTTCCGCCGCCTGCCAAATGCGGAGGATCTCGCCAGATTTGTGTATCGGTCGAGTAACGGCAATCCGCTCGCGGTTACGCAGCTGCTTACGTCGCTCTTCCATGAGCGCCTACTGTCCTTCGACTTTTCGGACCACACCTGGCGCTGGCAGGAGGTGGCGAGCTACGCGCGGGCCGGCGGGACTGATGTGGCGGCGCTCACGCTCCGGCGCTACCGGCAGCTGCCGCCCGAGTACCGCGAGCTGCTCGAGCTTGCCGCTTGCCTCGGCGCGAGCTTCGATCTGGAAATCCTCCGCTGGGCGGGCGGGCGCTCAATGGCACGCGAGGTAGGGGAGCCATCAGTTACCACTTGCCTTCAGCCCGCGATCGTGGCGGGGTTGATTGCGCTCGCTGGCGTGCCCCACAGCGGCCCTCCCTGGGCCCCGGAGCGCAGCAATGGTCGCTCGAAAGCAGCCCGCCCTAACTATGACGGCCCGGGCAGCTATGTCTTCCTGCACGATCAGGTGCAGCAGGCGATCTACGAACAGATCGATCCATCCCGCCGCCTACAGCTACACTACCAGCTTGGGCATACGATGCTGACCAGGGGCACGCCCGAGTGGATTGTCGAGCACCTCTTCATGGTCGTCGATCAGCTGAATGCGGGTCGTGGCTTGCTCACAGACGAGGAGGCGAAGCTTCAGCTGGCCGAGCTCAACTGGCAGGCCGGCGAGCGAGCGCTGGCCGGGGTGGCGTTTGGGGCGGCCGGGGCCTATTTCGCCGCCGCCCGCAGCCTGCTGCCGTCTGCGAGCTGGAGCAGCGCCTACGAGCTCACGCTGGCGGTCTTCCTGGGTGGCGCCCGCGCCGCGCTCGCGGGCGACGACATCGCGCTGGCGAAGACCCTGGTCGCCGCCACCCTGCCACACGCGAGAACGCCGCTCGCCCGGGCCGAGCTGTTCGAGCTTTCGGCCCGGGCCAATAGCGACCGCTATAACATGTCCGCCGCAGCCCAGGACGCCTGGCAAGCCCTGAACGCCCTGGGCGTCGATCTGGTCGAACCGCCCACCGAGGTCGCCCGCGCGGCCGATTTCGCGCGCCTCCCCATCAGCCACAACCCTGAGCTGCGAACGGCCCTGCGCCTGATCGAGCAGCTGATCCTTACCTCCGATCGCTTCGTGAGCGACGTGGGGCAGCGTCTCTTCTGGACGGGATTTGCGCTCATTCGTCGCTATGGAACCTGCGCCGAGGCCGCGCCGTTCTATGTGATGTACGGCGCACGCCTCTGCGGGATCCAGGAGCCCATCGACATCGCGGAGGGCCACCGGTTTGGGCAGCTGGCCCTCGATCTCGTGGCGCGCCTCCGTGCGAAGATCACCCAGGTGCGCGTTCAGATGGCCTACAACTCCAGAATCGCGCCGTGGGTCGAGCCGCAGCACGTGAGTCTGGGCCGGCAGTACGAGGTGATCAGGCAGGGCATCGATCAGGGAATCCCCTTCTGGGCCCGCCTCGCCGTCTTCGACTGTGCACGCCGCCTGATCTACAGTGGCCTGCCGCTTGACGAGGTCCAAGAGCGCTTTCGCTCACAGGCAGACCAGCTCGTCTTTTGGCACGGCTACCCCACGTCTGCCCAGCTCCTCGAGAACCTGCGCGGCGAGGTCGCCGATGTGCGACTCTTGAAAGGGTCGTTCTTCGATGAGACTGACCCGGCCTCCCTGGACACCAGCGAACTGCCTACCTGGCGTCAGTTCTACGAGGGCAGCACGCGGATGCTGCTGCGCTACCTGTTCGGCGAGCCGGTCGCGGCCGTCGAGCTTGGGGCAACAGTGCGCGTGGCCGAGGAGTCGGCAGGCCTGACGCCCCATATCGCCCGCCACTACCTCTACCAGACTCTGGCGCTCCTCGCCGACGACAGCCGCACCCGCAACGACCCCCAGGCCCTCGCCCACGTCGAGGCCTTTCATACCCACCTGCGGCGCTGGGCGGCGCACGTCCCGACAGACTACCAGCACCTCGATGACCTGGTCGCCGCCGAACGGGCCAGAGTTGCTGGGCAGCCCTGGGAGGCTGCGGCCCTCTACGACCGTGCCATCGGCGGTGCGCACGAGCAGGGAATGCCGCACGATGAGGCGCTCAGCTGCGAGCTAGCAACCCGCCACTTTCTAGCCCACGGCATCAGCGAGCCAGCGCGGGCCTATCTGGGCCGCGCCTATACAGCCTACGGGCGCTGGGGCGCAGTAGCCAAACAGCACGACCTGAAGGTGCGCTACGGCGCGTGGCTCGATACTGGCCCGGCGGTCGCCCTGCCGAATGGGGCCGCCTCAGCTGTCGGGGCGCTGTCGGCCACCGAGACACTGGATCACGAGAGCCTGCTCCGTGCCGCGCGAACCCTGGTCAACGAGCTCGACCTCGACGCCACACTGGTCAACGTGCTCACAGTCGCGATGCAGAGCGTTGGCGCCCGCGCGGCCGCCCTGCTGCTCCCGCGCGACGGGCACTGGATGATCGAGGCGCTGGCTGATGATACGGGCAATGGAGCGCGCAGAACGTCACTCAGGCTCGAAGACCTGGGCACCAGCGACGAGGGGCTCGCCGTGGTGCCGTCGATCGTCTGGTATGTGATCAACACGCGGGCCAGGGCGATCGTCGACGACACCAGCAGTGCCGATCAGTTCGCCCACGACCCCTTGTTCCGCCCACACCCACCCAGCTCGATCCTCTGCGCGCCGCTCCTCCGCCACGGCCAGATCGTCGGCGTGCTCTACCTAGTGAAAGCCAGAGTCACGGGGGCCTTCTTGCGCGAGCGGGTCGAGCTCCTCGAGCTCCTCGGTGCCCAGGCCGCCATTGCGATCACGCATGCCCAGCTTGTCGCAGACCTCCAAAGTGAAAACGTTGCGCGCCGGAGTGCCGAGCAGGAGCTTCAGCGCCACCGTGAGCATCTGGAGGACCTGGTGGCCCAGCGCACGGCCGAGCTGCAGGCGGCGAATGCCGAGCTTGAGGAGAGCATCTCTCGGCGCGAAGAGTTCGCCCGCGAGGCGGCCGTGATTGAGGAGCGCAACCGGATCGCACGCGATCTCCATGACTCGGTCACGCAGACGCTCTTCTCGGCCAGCCTGATCGCCGAGGCCCTGCCCCGGATCGTGCAGCAGTCGCCGGAGCGCGCCGGGCCCGGGGCTGACGAGCTGCGGCAGCTGACCCGCGGGGCACTTGCCGAGATGCGAACGTTGCTGTACGAGCTCCGCCCGGCCGCGTTCAGCGAGAAGCCGTTGAGCGAGCTGCTGGGCTCGCTCTGCAACGCCTTCGCGGGCCGCATGCAATGCCGCATCACCCTGCAGTTCGACGGCCCCTGCACGCTCCAGCCGGGGGACGTCCAGACAGTCTTCTACCGGACGGTCCAGGAGGCCCTGAACAACGTGTGGAAACACGCCGCGGCCACGACGGTCGCAGTGAAGGCCATCAGCAGGATGGATCTGGTGGAGATCGAGGTGCGCGACGATGGCAAAGGCTTCGACCCAGAACAATTCTGCAATGGGGCCGGGGCGATGGGCGTCCTGCGCGAGCGCGCCGCGTCAATCGGCGCCGAGCTCCACATCGTCAGCAAGCCTGGCAAAGGCACGACGGTGCGACTCTCGTGGGCCCCGCCAAGCCTGGTAGCGACCTGAATCCGGCCTACGGGGCGGCCATCAGCGCGGCCGTTCCCCAGGCGACCCACCACGAGTGTATCTTCCACGCGCTGCAATGCTGGCAGGCCGAGGTGCGGAAGGGCTACCGGGAGCAGCATCCCAAGGCGGTGGAGCTCGGCTGGCCCCCGGCGGGGCTGGCGGAATTGGCCCCCAGACCGTAACGGTCACACACGCGCGGCAGAGCGATGGGCGCGGGCCGTGCTATAATCGCCGGGCTATGCGCCGTCTCTCCGCCGATCTGATCGCCCTCGCGCTGGTGCTCGCCGCAGCCCCCATCTGGCTTGGCCTGGCCTACGGCGGCCACCGCGTCGCCATGTTCACTGTCGAGGCCCTGCCGGTTATGCTGCCCACCGCCGGCCTGCTCGAGCTCGAGCCTCTAGTGGATCGGCCCGGCGCCTTCCGCTGGACGGGCGGGGCGGGCGTGCTGCGCCCCCCGAACCCCGGCGGCCCGCTCTATCTGCGCCTGAGCCTCTCGAGCGGCCTCGACAGCGCCACCCCCATCGAGCTGGCGGTCGGCGCGGCCCACCACCGCTTCACAGTGCTGCCCGGGCTCCACGAGTACGCGCTGCTCGCCCCGGCCCAGCCCGGCGAGCGGGTGACGCTCACCCTGCGCTCGCCCACGGTCGAGCGCGGGGGGCGGAGCCTGGGCGTGG
>JAAXUL010000123.1 GCA_013336035.1 Chloroflexales bacterium | reverse complement strand
GGCTGTGGGGTGTGGCAGGCTGAGCAGGACAGAACCCAGACGCCCGCGGGGAAGACACGGAGGCGCGGCCACGCCGATCAGGCCGCCCTTCCCAAACGAGCCCCCCGCCGACCACGCCAGCCAGAGCACCCCCTCCCTCGCCGGTAGCAGCTCACCCGTGACGAGCCAGGCGGCAGCGTCGCCGACGGGGGAGGCGACAACTTCCGCGCAGGGGCGCGGGTGGCCGGAGACCGCTGGATGCGGGCTCCGGTCAGGGGCGGCCGCAACCGCGTGCGGCCGCCAAATCCTTAGGTGCCACCGTGCGGAGCAACGCGTGCTGGTGGGGTGCGCCGACGCGAAGCGCTTTCGTTCGGGGCGCCCGAGGCGAAGCGGCTGAACCTCCAAACGTCCGAACGTTTGTCCTGCATTCGCCCCCCGTCCGTGCTATACTGGGCCACACCGATCCCCGTGCATCTCACCAGCCCGCACCCTATGCCCCGTGCCACGGCGGATCTGATCGCTGGAGAGCGATGCTGATGCCCCACCCCAATCAGGACCTGATCGACCAGTTCTTTGCCGCCTATGCCGCGCGCGACCTGGAGCGCCTCCGCACGATCCTGGTGGAGGACGCCACCTGGACCTTCCCCGGCCACCATCAGCTGAGCGGCACCCACGTCGGCGTGGCCGCCATCGTCGCCTTCTTTGACGCGATGGGCACGACCCTGGGGCCAGCCCAGCCGACCATTGAACGGCTTGTGACTGGCGTCGGGGAGCAGCACGTGGTCGAGTGCCAGCAGATCCGTACCAGTCGGCCAGGCGCCCCAAATCTAGATCAGCCGCTGGCGGTGCTCTGGACGTTCGCCGCCGGCAAGATTGTGGCGGGCCAGCACCTGGTGGCCGACCAGGACGCCCTCGACGCGTTTTTCGCCGCGCTGGCCTGATCAAAGCTGTGCCGCACGGCAGCCTGGGAACCGAGCAGGCGAGGCTCCAAGAGGAATGCGATGCTCCTGGACCAGAGGAAGGAGATGATGATGAGCCAACATGCCGTGAAGCGTCTGTATCTGATGCAGGTTGGGTCCATGCCGGAATACCAGATTCCGATTGTGTGCTATCTGGTGCAAACGGGCGACGGCAAGAATATTCTGATTGACAGTGGTCTGCCAGAGATTATGCCTGAAGGAGAATCGGACTTCGAGAATGGCCAGGACGTTATCGAGCAGTTGGCGAGCATTGGCGTACAACCGGACGATATCGATACCGTCATTTCGACGCATTATGATATCGACCACGCCGGAAGACACGCGTCATTTACGAAGGCGCACTATGTTGTTCAGCGTGTGCATCATTTGGATGCGGCGAGCAACCCACGTTTTGCGGCCAATCGACCCCAATGGGATCAGCCCATTGAGCGCATCCGGCTGGTGGATGGGGACACGGAGCTACTGCCAGGGCTGGAGTTGATTGAGACGAGCGGGCATGTGCCGGGACATCAATCGGTGCTGGTGCGGCTGCCCAAAACGGGGGCGATGTTATTGCCGATTGACGCGGTCCCCTTCGGCGAGGGCTTTACCCGTGACGAGCAGGACAACGGGAGCAACCCGGACGCCGAAGCGATCCGCGCCAGTACGATCAAACTGCTTGATCTGGTCGAACGGGAGCAGATCGGGCTCGTGATTTTCGGTCATGACAAAGGGCAGTGGGAAACACTCAAAAAAGCGCCAGAGTTTTACGAGTAAAGCAGCGTTTAACGTGAAATGGTGAAACAGTGCGGCCGGGGCCATCGGCGGTGCGGTCGCCCGCGCCTTTGCCCGCGAGGGCGCCCGGGTCATCCTCGCTGGCCGCAGTCGGGCAGCCCTTGACGCGCTCGCCGACGCGCTTCGGGCCGCGGGCGGGCTGGCGGAGGTTGCGGTCGTCGATGTGCTCGACGCGGCAGCAGTGGATGCCGTGCTCGAGGAGGTCGTCGCCCAGGCCGGGCCGCGACGCTGGAGGATGTGGGCAACGTCGCCGCGTTCGTGGCCTCAGATCATGCGCGCACCCTGACCGCCGCCGCGGTGAATAGCTCTTGCGGCGCCTTGCTGGAGTGAGGGATGGGAGGGCCGGATGCAGACACCTGAGACGTCGTGGTCGGAGCCGCAGCCGATGGTGACTGGTCTTGCGATGGGTGAGTCGCCGCGCTGGCACGCGGGGCGGCTGTGGTTCGCCGACTGGGGCACGCTGGAGATCTGCGCGCTGGACCGCGATGGCGGGCGCACGCTGATCATGCCCGCCCCGAGCATGCCGTGCAGCCTGGACTGGCTGCCCGATGGACGGCTGCTGCTCGTCTCTGGCCAGGCGGGACTGCTGCTGCGCCAGGAGCCGGACGGGAGGCTTGTCACCCACGCCGATCTGACGGGGCTCTCGCGCCACCCCTGGAACGAGCTGGTCGTAGACGGCCGGGGGAACGCCTACGTCAACACGATCGGCTTTGACTTTCCGGCGGGCCCGGTGGCCCCGGGAATGGTCGCCCTAGTCACCTCTGACGGCGCGGTTCGTCCGGTCGCCGACGGGGTGGCGTTCCCGAACGGCATGGCCGTGACGCCGGACAACCGCACGCTCATCCTCGCCGAGTCCTACGCCAACCAGCTCACTGCGTTCGACATCGCCCCCGACGGCAGCCTGGCCAACCGGCGGGTGTGGGCGCACCTCGAGGGTGGCTATCCCGACGGGATCTGCCTCGACGCCGAGGGCGCCGTCTGGTATGCCGATGTCCCCAACCAGCGCTGCGTGCGTGTCCGCGAGGGGGGCGCTGTGCTCCGGACGATCACGCTCGATCGAGGCTGTTTCGCCTGCATGCTCGGGGGGGCCGAGCGCCGGACGCTGTACATGCTGGCGGCAGCCTGGGGCGGGCCGGAGGGCATGGGCGGCGACGAGCGCACCGGTCAGGTGCTCGCCGTGGCGGCGCCCGCTCCAGGGGTTGGTTGGCCGTAGTCAGGAGCACCGCCCAGGGTCATCGTAAGGACGTGCCTTTGCACCGTCACCAGATGCGACGGGGTGGGGAGCTGAGCGCCTGGCAGATCCCACATCAGGTGAAAGAAGATCATCAGGACCACGGCCACGCCACGGGCCGCGTCTACCTCCCAGAGCCGGCTGCGCGCTGTCGCCACACGCGATTCGGTGTGCGTTGAGGAGATCGTCTGCATGGGTGTCTAGTCCGAGAGGCGGTAGCCAAGCAGGCGCAGCGCGTTGAGCACGACGACGATCGTGCTGCCCTCGTGCAGCACCACGGCCCAGCTCAGCTGGACGAGGCCGATCACCGAAGTGAGCAGGAGCAGCACAATCACGCCCAGCGCGATCCCAACATTCTGGCGGATGATCGCCCGGCTCGTCCGGCTGAGCCCCACCGCGAAGGGCAGCTTGCCCAGGTCATCACCCATCAGCGCCACGTCGGGGGTTTCCAGAGCCACCGCCGTGCCCGCGCCGCCCATGGCCCCGGTCACCCGGCCCTTCGTCATGCTCGCCCCCGGCGAGCGCGTTGAACTCTGGGCCGACCTACGCAATGTGCCTGTCGGGACGACCCTCACGCTTGTGAGCCGGCCCTTCGCGGGCGCTGAAGGTGTCGTAACCAGCGGCGAGGGTGGGGGGATGAGCCACGGCGGGATGAGCGGGATGGGTGGCGTCGATGAGGGTTGGAAGGACACGGTGCTGGTGATGCCCGGCGAGCGGATCAAGCTGCTGATGGCCTTCCGCGACTACCCCGGCACGTTCGTCTACCACTGCCACAATCTCGAGCACGAGGACGCGGGGATGATGCGCAACTACCGCGTCGAGTAGCCGCCTCACGCGGCGCGAGCTGGGAGGTCGGGACCGGCCGATGCACTGATGCATCGGCCTCTTTGCATAGCAGGCCAGAGTCTCTTCAAGCAAGGTCTAGTGAGATTCGCTATTTCTTGACCAGATCTTGATCTTTCTCCGCACGAGGTCTTGATCTTCGAGCGGTATGCTCCCTTCGGGTTGGCCACAGACGCGTGGCCGGCTCGCCCCAGGAAGGAGGCACCAGCGATGATGCATGGCACGAGCATGCTGGCCGGGATGGGATGGCCGGGCGTCCTGCTCATGCTGCTCCTCTGGGGCGGGGCCATCGCGCTGATCCTCTGGGGCACCTCTGGCCTGTTTCCCACCAGGCAGGTGCATATCGAGACAGAAGCCCTGGAAATCCTGGGCCAGCGCTACGCCCGTGGCGAGATCTCGCGCGAGGAGTTCCTCCAGGCCAGCGAGGCCCTCCGCCCAAGCGAGTCCGAACCGCCCACCCACGCCCACCAGCATCCTGGTGGCCACGGGCGTTAACCATCTCCGCGTAGCCACCACTGAACCTGGAAGGTTTCCCGATGAGCCGACCTACACCCCATCGCCGCCGCGGCGGCATCCCCACGCCCATCCTGGTCGCTGTGCCACTGCTGCTGGTGGCCCTCGCCGTCGGCTTCGCGCTGACGCGGCCCAAGGCCACCCCGACCACGCCGCCGCCCGCCCAGGCCGCCGTGCCGCACTTCATCGATACCAAGGCCCCCGGCGAGCCACGCACGCTGGTCATCGCCGGGATGAGCGAGACGCTGCCGGGGACCAGCAACGAGGCAGGCCTGCTGATGGCCAACCTGCGCGCCGGGCAGATCCCCGCGGGCGCCACCACCGCGCAAGTGCTCAGCGACGCCAACTGCCAGCCTGACGCCGATGGCATCTCCCACTGCCTCAACGATCTCCAGATCGGCAACGTCGTCGTGACGGTACAGCACCACCACGCGATGGCCAGCGTGCCCTGCCTCTCGCCCGGCGAGACCGTCAAGCTCATAACCTTCGCCGACTACCAGCGCCAGTTCTAGCCCCGTGCTGCCAGCGCGGCACCGATAGACTGGCAGCCCTCTTGAACGGAACAGGTACTGCGCTATGTACCTGCGTCTGGTCCCGCTCCTCGGCCTCCTCACCCTCGCCCTGCTCCTCGCCGTAGCGGAGCCAGCGCGCGCCGATGGCGGCCACAACCCCCACCCCCGGAACCCTCGTCGGGCGAAGCCGCGCCAGCCCGGCTCCTCGCCGAGCGAGGGGATGAGCACCCCGAAGGTGACCATGGGCAGGAACACGGTAAGCAGAAGCGGCCACTCGTAGCGCCGCTGGGGCAGCGGGGTGAAGGAGCCGTACCTGGCACAGTTGTACGCCCCTCGCGCGCCGGGCGCCTGCGCGATCTCGCCCTCATCCTGGTAGGCAAGATGGCCTATCATCGCCGGCATCACGCATTGCTCCATCACTGTTCGCCATTTCGCTCATCACCGCCGGGCCAGATGGCGCATCCCGTCACGGGCGCCCACTGCTACCCTGTGAGCAACCGGCCCCGCAGAGCAGCGTCGTGCCGGGGCGTAGACTGAGGAGGGACCGATGAGCCAGCTTGACGCCTTCCGCGCCGCCAAGGACCGTTTCTTCAAGGAGCATCCGCAGAGCCACTTGACTGACGAGCAGCGCGAGCGCTTCGCCGGGCTGCGCTACTTCCCCGAGCGCCCCGAGCTGCGCCTCGCCCCTGCGGGTCGAGCCCGTCGCCCAGGAGGCGACCGTTGTGATGCAGACCTCGACCGGAGACACGCGGACGCATCGTCGCCTTGGCGTCCTGCGCTTCGTCGTCGCTGGCGAGGAGGCCGTACTGACCCTCTTCGCCGACGAGGCCGGCGGCCTGTTTCTGCCCTTCGCCGATGCCCTGGCCGGCCAGGAGACCTACGAGGCGGGACGCTACCTGGAGCCGGAGCCCCTGGCCGACGGGCGCGTGCTGGTGGACTTCAACCTGGCCTACAACCCTTGCTGCGCCTACAACGACGACTGGTCCTGCCCGCTCACCCCGCCCAAGAACCGCCTCAGGGTCGCCATCCGCGCCGGTGAGCATGCTGCTGATCTACGGCCAGGGTTGAGCGAAGAGGTACTGCGCCTGGCCCGCGCAGCAGAGACGGCCGGCCTCGACCTGATCGGCATTCAGGACCACCCCTACCAGCCGCGCTTCCTCGACACCTGGACGCTTCTCGCCACCATCGCCGGCCAGACCGAGCGTGTCCGCCTCTTTCCAGACGTCGCCTGTCTCCCACTACGCCCCCGGCAATGCTGGCCAAGGCTGCCGCCTCGCTCGACCTGCTGAGCGGCGGGCGGGCCGATCTGGGCCTGGGGGCGGGCGCTTTCTGGGACGCGATCGTGGCTATGGGCGGGCCGCGCCGCACGCCGGGCGAGGTGGACCTCATCCCGCAGACCGGGTTGCGCCCGTCAACGCCAGGGTAGAGGATACGCACGGTGAGCGTCGTCCCCTGGCTTTGTCGAGGTCGATCGCCTGGAGTTGTGGGAGGCACAGGTCGCCTTCCCCAGCTATGAGAACGCGGCCTGACGACGGGCCAGGGTGTAGCGCCGGAAGCCCGGCAGCGGCAGCAGTCCCAGCCACATCGGCAGCGCCTCCACCCGCACATCGAGCGGCAGCCCCTGCGCGGCCGTGAGCAGCTCCGGTCGCCACACGTCGTAGATGCGGATCTCGGCGCCTGGCCGCGCGACTCGCGCGAGCTCGGCCAGCACCGCGGCCTTGCGCTCCCAATGATGCATGCTCAGCGTCGAGACGATCAGGTCGAAGGAGCCGTCGGGGAAGGGCAGCGCAGCCCCGTCGGCGGTCTCGAAGCGTACCCGCTCAACCAGGCCGGCATCGGCCGCCTGCCGCCGCGCCAGGGCGATCATGTCCTCCGAGATGTCGACGCCGCTGACCGCGAGACCTGGCGCGCGCCGCCCCAGTTCCAGCGCGAGGGTCCCCGGCCCGCAGCCCACGTCGAGGACCGCACCATGGGCGAGCTCACCCGCTGTCTCCGCGGCGACCCGGCGGTAGAGGCTGCCGGCCAGGCGCGGCGCCCAGCGCGCGTACCTATGACTCCCCTCGCCGGTAAACAAGTCATTGTGGTGTGCGTGCAGGTGGCGCCCCACACGGTGCGCGACCACGCCCAACAGAGCTGCCCCGCCTGCCGCGAGCCCTGCGACGACCAGCCACCGCGTTGTCCGGCTCATAGACCTGCTCCTCAACTCAGGTGCCTCTTCGCTGAAGACACCATATCATTGTCGAACATCATGTGCTTCTTCGGTTATACCGAGCCGTCGTGCGCAGGTCAACAACCAATACCTGAACGCCAGTCCGATTCAGGACACGGTGGCGAAAGCTGTTCGGGAAGGGGAACATCGCCGCCAGAGCGCACGACCGGCGCGGTACGCCTCATGAGGCAAATCCTGTTGGCGCTTCGCGCCGATGCGGAGCGGTATCGACGCGCTGCTGGCCTTTCGGGTGGCGCCGAGCGCTCTGCTCAGCCCTCTAGCGGCTCATTACGCTTTACTAGTGGCGCTACGTCCTGGCGGCGGTGGCTCGCGTTACTCCGCGGGAACCACCGGGATTGCCTCAAGCTCAACCAGAAACGCCGGGTTCGCCAGCGCTGCCACGTAGATCCCCGTGATCGTCGGCGGGTTCGGCCGGCGCCCCCAGACCTTTTGGAACTCGGCAAAGCCCGGCTCAAGCGGTTGGCCCTGGACAATATAGATCTTCCACTGGATGACGTGCTCGATGCGCGCGCCGGCCGCCGCCAGCGCCGTCTGGAGGTTGCGAAAGACCTGGGCGCTCTGCGCGGCAATATCGCCCGCGCCGCTGGCCTCAACGCTGTTCTGGCCGCCCACATAGACCGTCTTGACCGGGCCGCTCACCGTGACCACCTGGGTGAACGGCGGGTTGCGCGACAGCCCCTCGGGGTTGAGGTGTTGCACCTGTCCGTTATGCCGTGTGCGGCAACCCACAGGGATGTAACTCCCATAGCGCATTCCGATTGTGGAGCCCGGAGTTACTTAGGAGATGTCGGAGCGCATGATCGCCTTGTCATCCTCAACGCCGTCGGGGAGCTTGACCAGGCCGACGTTGGCGAAGGGCGCGCGGGCGTACTCGGCCTGGAGCCCATCGAACGGGCCGCTCTCCTTCGGCCCGCCGAAGAAGGCCGTGCCGTTGGGCACCACGGTGTCGCACTGCGCGTAGTAGCCAGCGCGGCAGTACGAGCAATAGCCGCAGGCGATGGTCGAGGGCACGACCACGCGGTCGCCGCGCTTGAGGTTGCGCACGTTGGGGCCGATCTCCTCGACCACACCCACGGCCTCATGGCCGAGAATGGTCCCGGGCTGCATACCGGCCATCGTGCCGCAGATCATATGCAGGTTGGTGCCGCAGATGGCGCTCGCGGTGATGCGCACGATGGCGTCATTTGGCTCCTGGATGGTCGGCTCGGGCACCTCGTCGAGCCTGATGTCGCCGATGTCGTGGAAGACCACTGCTTTCATGCCGTCTCCTTTCGTGGCGCTCAGCTCGCCGCTCGAGCGAGCCTATGGGCCGATGCCAGCAAGTCAGGGGCCAGATGGTATCGGGGCGCTCGCTGCCGTCTAGCCCCTGACCCTGGTTGTTGGGGCGCAGAGGCTAGACGGCATAAGAGAGCCACACGGTGTCACGAGCAATTGCCAGCTCATCATGGATCTCCGGGGGAGATGTGCGTTGTCCGCGTCGCAGGCGCGAGGCGTTGGCGCAGGAGCGGCTCGCGAATCGCCATGGCATCGAGCGTGCTCGCGCCAAGAAAGCGCACGAAGCGCGCAAACCCGCGCGCCAATGCCTCTGCAAAGGCCTCATTGCTCCCGAGGGTTTCGTCCTCCAGCCACAAGCCCAGGATGACGAAGGTGTTGGTCGTCCGGTCGAGCTTGCTGTCGAAGCGCCCGACGAGCCGCTCGCCCCACAAGATCGGCAAGGCGTAGTAGCCGAACTTGCGCTGGTGCTCGGGCTTGTAGACCTCCCACACGTAGTCGAAGCCAAAGAGGACGTTGGCCCGCCCGCGCGCGCTGACGTGATCGAGCGGCGCGAGGAAGACGACCTCGTCCGTAGTGGTCGTCTCCAGTGGCGCCCAGGCCTCCGGCACGCGCCCGGCGCCCAGCACGTGCAGCAGGGCGGCGTCGCTGCCGAGCGCATAGTGCCCTGCCTTCCAGCCTTCCACCTGCACCTCGATGATCGTGCCCTCGGCCAGCAGTGCCCCGAGCACCCGCTTTGCGGCACGATCCGGCTCGCCGCGCCCGTGAAACGCATCAGCCTCGCGCTTGAGGCGTGCCAGCCCGGAGAAGCTGACTTCCTTTTTGAGCAAGAAGCGGTCGGCCTCGTCCTCATCGCTTTCGTACAGCAGGTGCGCCGGCGCGACCGTCTCGGTGAGGGCGTAGACGCGCTCAAAGCGTTCGCGGTGGTGCGTCATCACCTCGCCGGTGCGCCACAGATAGTACAGGGCCAGCGCGCTATCCTTGCGGCCGCGATAGCTTTCCGTGCGCGTGCGTGTCGCCATCGCGAAGTCGCGGTTGCTCACAGTATCGCGCTCGCGCAGGACGGCCCGCATCTCGGCGATGGCCTCGGCGTGCTCCTGGCCTAGCTTGCGGATGCGCGCGTCGCCTGCCATGCCATCACGCTCGCGGCGCATGACCACGCGCCAGTGGGGCAGCTCGTCCATCGGCCGGACGGCCAGCCAGCCGCCCCAGTCAAAGAACGTACGCCGCCCATAGGCCAGCGCTTCCCAGAGACCAGGGGTGTACTCGAGCACGCGGCTGTGGAGCGTGAGGTCGTGGCTGCGCGCGATGATCTGCAGCGGGTCGAGCTGCAGGTACTCGATCGCGCGCATAGCCTGCTCCGCGCCCGCGAGGCCGCGCCAGCGCCGTCCGGGCCACAGGCCCTGCTTGCCCAGGATAAAGCGACGGGCGGTAGCATGGTCGATGGTGAGCGTCATAGTCAGAACCTGCGACGGCCCAGGCTGCCTGGGCGCGGCTTGATCGCCTAGCCCATGGGGGTCACCAATTGAAAGTAGTTGCCATCGGGATCGGCCAGGGTCGCGATCCAGCCGCCGCCCAGCTCATACGGTGCGGCGATGATGGCGGCGCCCAGCGCCTTGATGCGCTCGAACTCCGCCTGGACCTCGGGCGTCTCAAAATTGAACATCACCCGTCCGTGGTCTCTGGCTGCGCCCCCCATCTCAGAATGCTCCAGCACGCTCAGGTAGGCGCTGCCGACCTGCCAGCCATAGAAGCCCTGCGCGCTGTCCTCCATGTCCGCTGGCTTGCCGAGCACCTGCGCATAGAAGGCCGCGAGCACTTGCGGCTGCTTCGTGCCGATCATGACCGAATTCAGGTTCAACATGCGACGCCACATCCTTTCTCCGCGAAGCGCAGCACCAGCGCTCGTATGCGCAGGGGCGACACCCTGATATCCTCACGAAGAGAGAACCGGGTGCTGGCAGGCCAAACTCAGGCTACCTGGTAGGTCGTCAGCAGGACGCCGGAGCGGGAGGTTGTGCTTTGCTTCAGCTGCAAATTCAGGGTGAGCCCATCCGCGAATAGGCGCTTGCCGCGCCCAAGCACCACCGGGTAGATCAGCAGGTTCAGCTCGTCGATCAGCTGGTGCCGCAGCAACGCTTGCACCAGCGTGCCGCTGCCGCTCATCCCGATGTCCTGACCGCCCTGCTGCTTCAGCTTCGTCACCTCCTCCACGACATTGCCCGTGATCAGGCTGGAATTGGCCCAGTCAGCCTGGTCCAGAGTGGTCGAGACCACATATTTGCGATAGCGGTTCATGAGCTCGGCGTCCGGGCCCGTGCTTGCGGCGAAGGCCGCCGCGAAGCCCTGGTAGGTGACACGCCCAAGCAGCAGCGTGTCGGCCGCCTGCATGCCCGCCTGCACAAACGCGGCCACGTCATCATCCCAGTAGGGCATCGTCCAGCCCGCCAGATCGAAATCGTCACCGGGGCCGGGCCCCTGCACGACGCCGTCCAACGAGATGAAGAATGATGCAACAAGCTTGCGCATGATGCTCCTCATTGCGCGATCCAGCTCCAGATGCCGAAACAGCCGCTACAGACGATCGTCGTTCGGCGACGTCGCGAATCGACAGCTGAGTTTCGGAAAGACAGGTGCTATGCTGAGAGGAGGGATGCAGTCAGCAGGCGGGGACCGGACACCGTCCTCACACGTGCTGATCGACAAGGATGGGGTTGCCATCAGGGTCCATCGCCATGAAGCTCGCCGGTCCCGTGCTGTGCTCGTCCGCCTCGTGCAGCAGCTGCACGCCCTGTGCCTTGAGCTGGCGCTGCAGCTCGCGAATATCGGTAAAGGCGGCAAGCGGCTGGGCGTTTTGGTCCCAGCCCGGGTTGAAGGTGAGCATATTCTGGGCAAACATGCCTTGAAAGAGCCCAATGATGTGCGCGCCGTTCTTCAGGATCAGCCAGTTCTGGGCGGCATCGCCGCCAAAGACCTGGAACCCGAGCGCCTCGTAGAACCTCCGCGACGCCGCAAGGTCCTTGACGGCCAGGCTGATCGAAAACGCACCAAGCTCCATGGGTACGTCCCTCCTCGCTATGAGCCAGGCGTTGCAGGGAAGTTCCCGGTATCTTAGCGCATAAGTGCTTATCTGTCGATGCCTGCCGAATGGATTGACCCCAGCACCTGCCAGCCCCTCTGCATCGTCGGAAGCCCGATGTGGATGGTATCATGACCAACCACGTCAATGCTGGAGGGAGCTGAGGTGAGGATCTGGATCGACGCCGACGCCTGCCCCAGAGCGGTGAAGGAGCTGGTGTTTCGCACCTCGGCCCGCCTGGAGGTGCCCGTCTGCCTGGTGGCCAACCGCCCGCTGACGGCGCCCCCCTCGCCCCTCATCAGCGTCGTGCAGGTCCGTGCGGGCAGTGATGTCGCCGATAGCTACATCGTGCAGCACGTCGCGGCCGGCGACCTCGTGATCACCGCCGATATCCCCCTCGCCAGCCTGGCCGTGGCCCGCGGCGCCACCGCGCTGGACCCGCACGGCGACGCCCATACGGCAGACACGATCGGCGAACGGCTGGCGGTGCGCAACCTGATGGAGGAGCTACGCTGGGCCAGGGTGGCGACGGGAGGGCCGGCCGCCTACAGCGCTCCGACCGGCAGCGCTTCGCCGAGGCTCTGGACCGGCTGCTCACGCGCCGTGGGCCGACCTCGTCGTGACGCTGGGCGCCATGGATATGGTCGCCGCCGCGCTCACAGCCAACGTCACCTTCGCGGCGACCAATCTTTCAGAAGCTCACGGCCCGGGATGACGCGGAGTCAGGGGGACCTCTCACCCCAGCGGCTCTGCCTCCCCATGTTCGGATGGGACGACGGAGTAGTATGCGCTGACGCTGAATGGCAACGGGTAGTCGTTATCGGCAGGCGAGAGGGTCAGTGCGACCCGCCATGACGAGGCGTTCAGCAGCCGTGCGACGGGATTGGCGATGCTCTCGCCACTGTCGAGAAAGATGTTCATCGGCACGGGAAGGCGCCGGACGCTGGCGATGTGCCCGAGCTCGATACAGAGGTAGGGCAGAAGCTGGGTCACCTCCTCTTTCGTAAACCACTCGTCCATGTAGCGGGCGGCGTCGGTCTTCACCGGCTCGGCAAGGTCGTCGTAGCCAACAATGAGGGTCTGGTACGGCGCAATCGGCGTCGTCCGCCCAACGCAGTACCAGCTCAGCTCAACGTATGGGTCATGGGCTTGTCGCCTGGCATCTGGATAGTCAGCCGGATCCTCGAGCGAGTCAATCTGGTACAGGAAGTCCATCGCTGCCCCTTTGTCACTTCGGTGCGGCGTCCGATGTTGGCGGTGCTTAGCGCGCCCCAGCGTAGGTTCATTGGCTCCAGAGACCCTTTCCCTCTGCTTGCTCGTCGAAGGCGATCCCGCGCGACGTCGCGGCGTCCGTGATGAGCTCGCCGCGCAGGAGGCGCAGGAAGAACTGCCCAACCCGCCGCAGATCGTCCGCGGCGTGCTCGTCGGTCGGCGCGAACGAGTCCAGCTCGGCCCAGACACAGCCG
>JAAXUL010001527.1 GCA_013336035.1 Chloroflexales bacterium | reverse complement strand
AGGCGGCTCCCACGAGCGCTTGAGACCAGCCAGGACGAGCACGAGCTTCCCCTGGCCGCTCTCGCCCGAGGGCAACGCCCCCGGGACTGTCAGCGCATCCGTGGACACACCATGAATGCTCGTCTCCGAATCCCCAAGAGGAACGTATGCCCGCCCCTCCACCCACGACCCTTGCGGCAATCGCCGCCCGCCGCGGCCTGCCTGTGGAGAACACTGCTCCCATGGCAAGCGACACGCCCATCCTGCTCCACGCTGAGCGAGCGTGGGACATCACCATTACCGTTGAGGATAACCCGCAGCGGTTTCGCGTGTACCCGGGATGGGTCAAGGTCACGCAACCCGACGGCCAGGGTACGGTCGAGCGAGTCGACCCGCGCTTCCCGCACACGCTGCCGGCCCCGGTCGTGGCCCTCGCCGGCCTGCTGGCTGGACAGGCGTGGCGCACGTCCCGCGCGGCCGCGCCGAGCACCCGTGCCGCCCAACTCCGCTTCCTCGCCGCGACCGTCCAGGAGGCCGGGTGGTACCGCACCCCCGAGAGCCTGTATGTCTCCGGCGGGGGCTTCTCCTATTACTGGGCCTGCCCCGCGCACTGGAAGGCGCACGGCTTCTCCCAGGCTCAGTGGGACCGCCTGGCCACGCTCAGTGGCCGCTACCGCCGCTTTGTTCGCTATGTGCGTGACGTTTCGCCCCAGTGGCGCGAAGAGCGCCGCATCGCGTGGGCTGACAACTGGCCAGCTGGACATCCTGGTCGCCGGCATCGGCACCGGCGGCACCATCACCGGGGTGGCCGAGGTGCTCAAGGCGCGCAAGCCCTCGTTCCAGGCCATCGCGGTGGAGCCGGCAGCCTCGGCGGTGCTCTCGGGCGGCGCGCCGGGCCCCCACAAGATCCAGGGCATCGGCGCGGGCTTCGTCCCGGAGGTCCTCAACACCGCGCTCCTCGACGAGGTGATCGCGGTATCGGACGACGACGCGCTGGCGACGGCCCGACGCCTGGCCAGGGAAGAGGGGCTGATGCTCGGGATCTCGAGCGGCGCCGCCGCCTGGGCGGCCCTCCAGGTGGCCCACCGACCCGAGAACGCCGGCAAGCTGATCGCCTTTATCGCCCCGAGCAACGGCGAGCGCTATCTCAGCACCACTCTGTTCGACGAGGAAGGCGGGGGAAGCTAGTTTCCCCACGCCCCCGCCACGAGGATCGTGCGGGTCAGATCCTCCAGCAGGGTGACTGCTCCCTCCAGGCCACTGTAGCTCTTCTGGAGCACGACGTTCTGGCGGATGGGGTGGGCGATCTCGAGCAGCGGTACCCCGAGCTCGCCCGCGACCCCGGCCTCCAGGGCGCTGCCGAGGATGATCTCGGGCCGGCTCGCCCGCAGCGTGTCGTCGATGACTGCCCCATCCTCGCTGAAGCGAATCGCGAGCCCCCCCTGGCCCGGCCCTGCGGCGAGCGCGCCGGCGAGGGCGGTTCGGTCGGCATTCGGCAGGTTATCGGTGATCACCACCGCGGCCGGGTTCCAGCCGAACGAGCGCTGGAGAAACTGCACCATCCCCGGCACCAGCGCCGACTCGCCGACCACCGCGAAGCGCTTCTGGAGCTGATACTTGACGTAGAGCCCGGCCAGCTTGCGCAGCTGGCCGCGCAGCTGCTGCTCAGCCGCCTCCCGCAGCGCGCCGATCCGCTCCGGCGCCAGGCCGAGCGCCTCGCCCACCCCCGCCAGCAGCGCGAAGCTCTGCTCCGGGCCGACCGTCACCCCCGGGGCGATGAGCGCGGGCGTGCCGTAGCGCGCCTCC
>JAAXUL010000733.1 GCA_013336035.1 Chloroflexales bacterium | reverse complement strand
TAAAGCGTAATCTCTGGGATAACTAACTTGCAAAAATCGTGCCAATATAGAGAAGGAGACGATTTACAACAAGCTCCGGACCACCCACAGGTGCCACACGGCATGCATGTACTTCACCTTCTTGAGCACGTAGAAGAGGGTGCCCACGGTGTAGCAGAGACCGCCGGCGACCAGCAGCCACACGCCCGCGGGTTCGAGGTTGGCTTCGACAGGAAGGGTGGCTATTCGAAGACTCACCACTTCGCGCGGCCCCCCCTCTCCCGCAATCCGGGAGAGGGGGGCTGGGGGGCGAGGGCCTGGCCCCCTTACTCGGCCGGGTATGCCGCGATCAGCTTCTCGGCGACGAGGTTCATGTCCTCGATCTGGCCGGCCTGGGCGCCGTAGATGGCCGGGAGATTGAGGCTGTTCGCCAGGTTCGGGTCGGTCTGGCCGGCGCTGATGCACCAGCGCAGCCCGTCGGTGGCGACCTTCATCGCGGCCTCGCGCGCGTGGACGCGGGCCATCACGCGGTGGGTCTCGGGGCTGAAGGGCGTGGCCACGCTGGGCTTACTGGCGGCCCGCTCGCTGTAGATAGCGGCCGTCTCGGCCCAGGCGATCAGCTCGCCGAGGCGGAAGAGGATGTGCTGGTTGCGGGTCAGCCGGTCGAGGCGGCAGCGCTCGAGGATGATGGCCAGGGCCCGCATCCCGAGGGCCGCGGTCGCGGCGCCGGTGTCGGGCGTCGCGCGGGCGATCTGCTCGAGCTTGGCCGCCCAATCGTTATAGAAGGTGCCCTTGGTCTTCAGGTGGGCCTGCCAGCGGTCGCGGGCGATCGTCCACTCGAGGATCTCCGAGGTGCCCTCGTAGATGCAGGTGATGCGCACGTCGCGCTTCATCTTCTCGACCATGTACTCCTTGGTGTAGCCGTAGCCGCCGTGGGCCTGGATAGAGTCCTCGGCGGCCTTGTTGCCGCTCTCGGTGGCGAAGTACTTGGCCACCGCGCCCTCGGTCTGCTGGTCAGGGTCGCCGCCGTCGATGCGCTCGGCCACCCACTCGATGTACGAGCGCGAGGCCTCGAGGCGGACGGCGTTGGGCACCAGGAGCTTATGGGTGTAGGCCTGCTTGGTCGAGAGCAGGCCGCCGCCCTGGACACGAGTCTGGCTGTAGCGGATCGCCCGCTCGAGGGGGGCCCAGCCGCCGCCGAGGCCGAACGAGCCGACCATCAGGCGGGTATAGCCGAAGACGGCCTGGGCCTGGGCCAGGCCCTGGCCCTCGACGCCGCCGATCAGGTTCTCGACCGGGATGAAGACCTCGTCGAGGAAGAGCGCCGCCGTGTTCGAGGCGCGGATGCCGTGCTTGTCCTCGGGCTTGCCGAAGCTGAAGCCGGGCTGGCCTGCCTCCATGGCGAACCAGCTCAGGCCGCCGGGGGTGTTGGCGAGGATGGTGTAGAGCTTCGCCACGCCGCCGTTCGAGATCCACTGCTTGCGGCCCGTGATCTTGTAGCCGATGACCTTGCCGTCTTCCTCAACCGGGACAGCTTTGGTCGTGAGCGTGCCGAGGTCGGAGCCGGCCCCGGGCTCGGTGGCGCCGTAGGCCACGAGCATGCCCTCGCGGGCGATGCGGCCCATCCAGTGGGCCTTCTGCTCCTCGGTGCCGCCGACCACGATCGGGTCGGTGCCGAGGAAGGTCGCCAGCACGCCGGTGGCGATGCCTAGGTCGATCTTGGCCATCTGCTCAGAGACGCGGTAGACGTCGTAGGCGCCGCCGCCGAGACCGTCATACGCCTCGGGGATGAAGATCAGGTGGACACCAATCTTGTCAGAGTCATAGAGGTCCTGAAGCACTTTGTGCGGAAACTCGTCCCGCTCGTCGAGTTCGCGCAGGTACTCGGGCTTGAGTTCCTTGGCGGCGTACTCGCGAATGGTCGAGAGCACCATCTCCAGGGTGTCGGTGTCCAGGGTCGAGGTCATCATCGGCCTGTTCCTCCCGTAATGGCACGAATTAGGTTGTGAGCACGCGGCGCCCGCGCATAGGCGGAATTATAGCGCATACGGGGCGCGGCTGCCGGGTGTGCACGCGGACAATGTGCCGGATGGCTGAAAGGTTCTGCGTGCAATCATATGCGCATGACGCTATGCGCATAGGTGAGGGATATTTATCGTACGAGAAGTTTCATTCACCAATTTGTAAGCTTTAACCCTACAAATACCCGCCGGGGGTATCCGGGCCAGCCCCCGCCGGGCCACACCTGGACAAAATCTGGCGCAAAGGGCGGGCAAGCTGGTACCATACATGTAGCGACTGGCTGAAAGGGGGCACGATGTCAATCAAGCGTGAGACAGTGGGGGCCGGCAGGGTGTACGCCGAGCGCTACACCCTGGCGAACGCCAGCGGGCTCGAGGTCCGGATCCTGACCTACGGGGGCACGCTCTGCTCGCTGCGGGTGCCCGGGCGCGATGGGCAGCCGGCCGAGGTGCTCCTCGGCTTCGATGATTTCGGGCCTTATCTCGGCCCACACCCCTACTTCGGCAGTCTGATCGGGCGCTACGCCAACCGCATCCGGGCGGGCCGCTTCAGCCTCGGCGACCAGGTCTTCTCGCTGGCGACTAACAGCGGCCCCAACCATCTTCACGGCGGCCCCGCGGGCTTCCACCAGGCTATCTGGAAGGCCCAGGCCCTCGCCGCGCCCGACGGCCCTAGCCTCACCCTGGCCCACAGCAGCCCCGACGGCGAGGGGGGCTACCCCGGCACGCTCTCGGTTGTGGTCACCTACACCCTGACCGACCAGAATGATCTGCGCATCGACTACCAGGCCCGCACCGACCGCGAGACGGTGCTGAACCTGACTAGCCACGCCTACTTCAACCTGGCAGGCGGGGGCAACATCCTCGGCCACAGGCTGCAGCTGGCGGCCTCGCGCTTCCTGCCAACCGACGCGACCTCTATCCCGCTCGGCGAGCTGCGCCCGGTCGCGGGCACGCCCTTCGACTTCCGGCGCCCGGCCCTGATCGGGGCGCGCATCGATGACGACGACGCGCAGCTGCGCGGCAACCAGGGCTACGACCACACCTACGTGCTCGATAAGGCGCCCGGCCAGCTCGCCTTCGCCGCCCGGGTGACCGACCCTGGCAGCGGCCGGGTGATGGAGCTGTACACGACCGAGCCGGGCGTGCAGCTCTATACGGGGAATTTCCTTGACGCGAGCTTCGCGTGCCGGGGCGGGCGCCCCTGCGAGCGCTACGGGGCGCTGTGCCTCGAGGCCCAGCACTTCCCCGACTCGCCAAACCAGCCCGGCTTCCCCAGCACCGTGCTGCGCCCCGGCGAGCGCTATACCCAGACGACGGTGTACCGGTTCAGGGTCGAGGAGTAGCGCAGGGCGCCCCCCGCCGCGCCTGGCGACGGGGGGCGCTCGTTGGCTGTCGCGTGATGCGTGATCCGTGACCGGGCCAGCATCATGCAGAGTGGCACGGCCGAAATAAGTGACCCGCTAGACGAGGTGGCTGTAGTCGGCGTGGTCAGGCAGCATGGGGGGCGGGGCGATCTGGGCGGCCAGGGCATCCTCGACGAATACGGCCGCGACGGGCAGCAGGGGCACCATGGCCAGGTTGTAGATCTCGGAGACTGGCGGCTTCAGCCGCAGCACCTTCTGGCCGATGAAGATAATGGCCGGCAGGGCCGACGGGATCACGCCCAGGGTCAGCGCGCGGGCCAGCCAGCGCTCGCGGGGCAGCTGGCCGATCAGCCCCTGGATCAGCGTCGTCACGCTGAGCGTGTTGAAGAGCAGCCGCACGTGCTCGCCGGTGCTCTCGTTGCGCAGGCTCAGGTAGGGGATCTTGGGCCAGAACTGCTTGCTGTTGCCGTGGAAGATCACCATGACCACCATGTTGGCGAGCACGTAGCCGATCTTCCCGAGGATCTTGCGCATCATCGCGACTCCTGATCGGGGCGCAGGGCTGCGCCGCGGGCTGGGGTGGGGTGAAACACTGTCGCGGCGCGGATATGGCGCCGCACTACACTCATCGCAGACTATACGTCGCGGGTCGCGCCGCCCCGGTAAAGACCCGCCCACCCTGGATTGAGGTCCACCAACCTATGGGTAGCCTCGCGATCATACTCATCGCCGGGGGCGGCCTGCTCGCCCTGGCGGCCGTCGCCGCCGCGTTCGTCGCCTGGCGCATCGAGAGCAGCCTGCTCGCGATGCGCGACACGCTGATCATCAGCGTGGCCGATGTCGTAGAGCAGCACCGCCTGGCCGCCCACGGCGCCGCCGCCTTTGGCCAGCCCGTCGAGGTCATCGGCACGATCGAGTGCGACGCGCCGCTCCAGGCGCCCTACAGCGAGGCCCTGTGCGTCGCCTACAGCTACGCCGTCACCGAGGAAAGCGAGCAGATCATCGGCCGCCCCGGCAGCCGCCAGGCCCGCGAGTTCGAGTTCAGCGGCCACGACGCCCAGCAGCGCCACGTGCCTCGCTTCTACGTCCGCGACGCCACCGGCCGCGTCGCCATAGACCCCGCGGACGCCAGGCTCGATATGGTCGAGACCGTGGCGCGCTTCGAGTCGTACACCGGCCTCCTGGGCAGCGCGCTGCGCCGCGAGGAACCGAACCACGAACGTCA
>JAAXUL010001526.1 GCA_013336035.1 Chloroflexales bacterium | reverse complement strand
CCGCTCCTTTGGCCTTACTGCTCGCTACTGCTGGCGTCGATGACCGCATTGGCGATCTGATCGGCGCGGCCCTGGGGCAGGTAGACATAGCGCCCGCCGAGCCAGGCAGCGAGCTGCTGGGCCTCGCCGCGCGAGACATAGCTGCGCTGGGTATCGATCACCACCGCGCCGATCCCGGCCGACTTGAGGCGGGCGCAGAGCGTCTGCACCTCGGTGCGAGCCTGTGCCATACGCTCGTCCTTGCTCTGACCGGGCGTAGGCTGGAGCGGCACGTTGGGGCGCCCGTCGGTAATCAGCACCATCGTCGTACGATGAATGCCGCGCGCGCGCGCCTGCTCGGAGACCTGGTAGGCGGCCAAGAGCGCGGCAGCCAACGGGGTGCCGCCGCCAGTGGGCAGCACATCAAGCGCGCGCTTGGCGAGTTCGACGCTCTGCGAGGGTGGCAGCAGCAGGTCGGCCCGGTCGCCACGAAAGGCCAGCAGCGCGACATGATCGCGATGAACGTAGGCCTGCTGAAGAAGCGCGTTCACCGCGCCCTTGGCCTGGCGCATGCGGTGCAGGGCCATCGAGCCACTGGCGTCGACCAGGAAGCAGAAGAGCGTACCGGCCTTGCTGCGGAACTTCTTGATATGCAAGTCGTCCGCACGCAAGTTGATGCTCGTCCTACGCTGGGCGGCCCGGCGGCGTCCCTCGGTGATCTGGCGCTCGATCTCAGACTTGCGCG
Source organism: Chloroflexales bacterium (assembly GCA_013336035.1). GTDB lineage: Bacteria > Chloroflexota > Chloroflexia > Chloroflexales > Chloroflexaceae > CAIWXH01. Next base: position 1,062 of record JAAXUL010001526.1, on the reverse strand, counting down.
AGTTCTGCCAGGGCGCGGCCGCCCGCAGGGTAGCGACCACATCGAGACGGCCCTGGCCGGGCAGGCCAGGCACCGAGCGGATATGCCGCCCGCGGTTGCCAGAGGTGTTCCCGCGTGAGCCGCTACGCCCGCTACGCCGGATACTGAACGGCGTCGAGAGCACATCGGGCGGCACTTCGGCATCGAGTGCAGAGAGCACCAGATCCTCCACCGTGAGATCTTCCTCGGGCGGTGGCGGCGGCTCCTCCTCCTGCTCCTCGTCCTCGGGCTTATCCTCGCTAGGGGGCGGCGGCTGCTCGGGCTCAGGCGTCTGGTCAGGCTGCTCCTCAGGCGGGGCCTCCTGCTCAAACTCGGGCGCGCGGGTCGCGCGTGGCACCATTACAAAGCGCACCGCCCGCTCCAGATCCTCATCGGCCACATCTTCGCGCCCAGCCAGCGCCGCCGAGGCGAGCGCCGCCCGCACGGCGAAGATATCGGCGCGGTGGCCCTCGACCCCCAGCGCCAAGGCGGCCTGGCTGATCTGGCGCAGCTGCGCCTCGCTGATCTGCACCGATGGCAGCAGCTCGCGGGCGGCCAGCACGGTGGCCGCCAGCAGCGCCTCCTCGTCGTCGTAGGGCGAGTCTTCGGCGCGTGCGCGCGACTTAAGCTTCTTGACGCGCGCCTGCGCATCGGCGTCGAGGTTGCGCCGCACTACTTCGGCGCGCGCGCGCGCCGGAGCCTGGCCGATCGGCGCGACAATCAGGCCAACCCGATCCAACAGGTGGCGCCGCGGCGGCCCCTCGGCCGGGTCATACGTCGCGATCAGGGCAAAGCGCGAGAGTTCAACCACACTCAACCCTTCGCGCTCGATGCGCACCACGCCGCTATCGAGCGCGGAAAGCAAATGGTTGATCGTGCTATCGTCGAGCAGGTTGACCCCGTCGGCATAGAGCAGACCGCCATCGGCGCGGGCAAGCAAGCCGCTACGCAAGACACGCTCGCCGCGCGCCAGCGTCGCCTCAAGATCGAGGCCGCCAAGCAGGCGATCCTCGGTGACACCGACTGGCAACTCGACAAAGGGCG
>JAAXUL010000122.1 GCA_013336035.1 Chloroflexales bacterium | reverse complement strand
ATGCTGCCCATGATGATGGCCTATCCCTGGGTCCAGAAGTACTTCGTGAAGGGCTCCCTCGCCGGGGGCATAAAGGGCTGAAGGCCCGTCCGGTTTCGCCATAGGAGGCATCGCATGAAGAAGACGTTCACTAAGACGCTCGTCGCGTCCGTCCTGCTGCTCGCCGTCGCGATCGGCGGCGCCCAGGCGCAAAAGCTGGTCGACGAAGACCTCTGGCTGCTCCAGGTTGCTCAGGTGGCCGGCCGCGGGCACCTGAGCCAGATCGCTGCCCACAATGCCCTGGTGGATCCTGTCGGCCTCGGCGGGCGGCGTCAGCCCATCCTCTGCGCCCACCAGCACCAGGACCGGCACAGCGATACCCGCCAGGTCGGGCGTGGAGTCGGGGCGGGCAGCCATACCACGTAAAGCCCCGGCGATGCCCTCAGGGCTGTTGGCCGTAATAAGCGCCCGCAGCTCGTCGCGCACAGCCTGGCTGGCCCCCGGCGCAACAAGGCCGGGGATCAGCTTGTCGGCGATCACCCCGGGGCCGTCCTCCTCCGCCAGACGAGCGTTGGCCTCACGGCCCGCCCGCGCCTCCTCGCTATCCGCACCCGCCCGCGTATCCGCCAGCACAAGGGCCGCAGCCTTGTCTCGGTGGCGCCGCCAGAACGCAAAAGCGATATAGCCACCCATCGAGAGGCCGACGACGGCAGCTCGCTCTACGCCCAGATATTCGAGCAGAGCCGCCATATCGTCGGCCTGCTGGTCCATCGGGTAGGGCCCGGGGGGCGCATCGCTACCACCGAAGCCGCGCAGGTCAGGCGCGATCACCCGGTAGCCATCCCGCAGCGCATCAACCTGGCGCTGCCACATAGCCGCGCTGAGAGGGAAGGCGTGCAGCAGTAGCACCGCCTTCCCCTCGCCGACATCCTCGTAGCGCATGCGGATCCCGTTCAGGTTGGTCTCCAATGCTACGCTCCTCTCACTGCTGGCTATGCTAGAATAAGCGTGCTATAGTAACCCCACGTCGGTCGTGAGCCATGGTCGCTCGTAAGGGCGCGGTATGCTGCGCATCAACAGCGCCCGTCAGAGCCGCGTGATTCACTACCTGGATGGTACCGCTATATGGATCTGGACGACAAGCTCGATCTGCTGGCCGATGCGGCCCAATATGACCTTTGCGCGACCTTCGCGCGGGGCGGCCGGCGCTTCACGCCGAAGGCCGCCTCGTGGGCCGCGCCCGAGGCTGACGAGCCCGACCGGCGCGCGCGGCCCGTCTTCCGCGTCCTGATGAGCAGCCAGTGTGCATGGAACTGCGCCTACTGCCCCCTGCGGGCCGCCAACGATGTGCCACGGGCCGCCCTCGAGCCCGAGGATCTGGCCCGCTCCTTCCTCCCCCGCTACGAGGCCGGGGCCGTGCAAGGACTCTTCGTCTCTACAGCGGTCCACGGCGACGTGGGCCAGGCCGTCGGCCGTATGCTCGACGGCGTCGAGCTGCTGCGGACACAGCACACCTACACCGGCTACGTCCACGTCAAGCTCCTTCCTGGTGTTGCCACCTCCGATCTAGAGCGGGCCGCCCGCCTGGCCGACCGCCTCAGCCTGAATCTCGAGGCGCCCTCGGCCGCGCACCTCGCGCGGATCTCGCCTGAGCGCAGCTGGAACACCGATCTGGTCGAGCGGCTCGTGTGGGCGCGGGAGTGGATGCGAGCAGGGATGGTGCCATCGGGCCTGGCGACTCAGTTCGTGGTTGGCGCCGCCGGCGAGCGCGACGTCGACCTGCTCGGCACCGGCAGCTGGCTCTACCGCGAGCTAGGGATGCGCCGCGTCTACTTCGGGGCCTTCAGGCCCATCACCGGCACGCCCCTCGAGGGCGCTGAGCGCACGCCCCACGCCCGTGTGCAGCGGCTCCAGCAGGCCGACTGGATGCTGCGCCAGTATGGATTCGCCCACGCCGAGCTGCCCTTCGCAGATGAGGGCGACCTGCCCCTGCACCTTGACCCCAAGCTAGCGTGGGCCCTTGCTCACCACGAGCGCTTCCCGGTTGAGCTGAACACCGCCGGCCCCGAAGAGCTGCTGCGCGTGCCTGGCATCGGCCCCACCAGCGTCCAGCGCATCCTGCGCCTGCGCCGCATCCACCCCTTCCGCGACCTGAGCCACCTACAAAGCCTGGGCACCCAGGCCGCGAAGGCCCGCGACTTTGTTACTCTCGAGGGGCGCTTTTTTGGGCGCCCTCGCGCCGAGCTAGATCGTGCCTATGCCCCGCGGCCGATCGTCGAGCAGCTGCCGCTATTTTAGCGATGGCTAAGGGTCATTCTGTGTGATCAGCAGGTTGTCGAAGTTGACGACGCCCGTGCTACCCTCAAAAGTGCTCACCGCCAGGCCAACCTCGCCCGAGGTAAAGAGGCCGTCGGCCGTCTTCTCCAGCAGGGCGCCGTTGGCGTAGAGCGCGATGCGGTCGCCGCGGGTCTCAACCCGCAGGGTGTTGCGCCCGGCCCGCACCGCGTCCGACAGCGTCGGATCGATCAAGGTCGTCCACACACCGTCCTGCAGCACCTCGAGGGTGTAGTAGCCATCGTTCGCGACGCTGTAGAGGTAGAAGTTGTCGTTGTCCTGGTAGTGAAAGACCAGCCCGGCATACGCGACGTCGGACCCCGGGGCCGCCACGGCATCGATCTGCACGCTCACATCCTTGTAGGGGCCACCCACAAGGGACCAGACCACCGTGCCCGGCTCTTTGACCTCAAGCACATAGGCATCATCCTCATAGGCCGAGCGCGAGGTCTCGTCCTCGGAGGCGTCGAGGTCGCTGGTGTCAGGGCTGCTGAAGTCATCATCGAGGAGCACATCGCCGCCACTCAAGGGCGAGCTGTCGGGCTCGATGACCCCGCCAGAGATCGCGGTGGCAGTCGGGGTGGGGGACGCAGCGACGCGCCGCCCCAGCAGAGTCAGAGCCCCGATGCTTATACAGGCGCCCACCAGCACGACCCCAAGGCAGCCCACTCCACCAAGGATCCACCAGAGGGTGCGGCGGCGCGGCGGGGCCGCGGGGTCGCTGGCATAGGCAGGCAGCGGGGGCGGCGCCACGCTCTGGGGCTCGGGCCGCTGGGCCCCGCACTCGGGGCAGAAGCGCGTGTATGCGGCCAACTGCTTGCCACAGCCGGCGCAGGTCAGCTCGGGCATAGCTGGCTCAGCCTTTCAGGATGGTCCGCAGGGCCGCAACAAAGGCCAGATTCTGCTCTTCGGTGCCAAAGCTGATCCGTATAAGCCCGGGCAGGCCCCATCCGGCGAGAGGGGTAATGGTGAACCCCCGCGCCCGTAGAGCGTCGCTCACAGCGCCGTCGTCGCCGACGGTCACGGCCACAAAGTTCGTCTCGCTCGGAACAGGCTCGAGGCCCATTGCGCGCAGCTCCTCCAGAAAGAAAGCCCGGCTAGCATCGGCGTGAGCCCGGCTGCGCGCGACGTGTTCGCTATCGGCGAGGGCGGCGACGCCGGCGACCTGGGCCAGCAGGTTGACGTTGAAGGTGGGCCGGGCCCGCTCGAGGTAGGCGACAAGATCGCGCGGGCCATAGGCATAGCCAAGCCGCAGCCCGGCCAGCCCGTAGATCTTGGCGAAGGTTCGCAGCAGCAGCAGATTGGGCCGTCCATCGCGGATCGCCGGCAGCAGGTCGGGGTAGTCGGGCCTGACGACAAACTCGATGTAGGCCTCGTCCACGACCACGAGCACATCGTCGGGCACCCGAGCGAGGAAGGCCTCGACCTCGGCGGCGCCGCTGGCGGTGCCCGTAGGGTTGTTCGGGTTGCAGAGAAAGACGATGCGGGTGCTGGGCGTGATCGCCGCCGCCATGGCCTCGAGGTCGTGGGCGTAATCGCGCAGGGGCACGCACACCGCTCGCGCGCCAAGCTCGAGCGTGCGCAGCTTGTAGCTGATGAAGGTGCCCTCGGCCATCACGGCCTCGTCGCCCGCGGCGAGGAAGGCCAGACAGATCAGCAGGACCAGCTCGTCAGAGCCATTGCTACAGATAACATTGTCGAGGGCCAGGCCGGCGTGGTCGGCGAGGGCCTGCCGCAGAGCCACGCTGGCCGAGTCGGGGTAACGATGAGCCTGGGCGACACCCGCCTGGAGGGCGGCGAGGGCCCTCGGCGAGGGGCCGAGGGGGTTCTCATTAGACGAGAGCTTGACCAGGTCGGAGGCAGGGCCGGTGATCAGCTTGGCCGGCTTATAGGGCGGCAGATTCTGGATCTCAGACTTGAAACGCATAGCTCTCTACAACTCCTCATCCTGACTCTCCTCATGCGGGAGGGGGAGGGCAAAGGCAAAGGTGCTGCCGGCGCCCTCAACGCTCTCGACCCAGATCGCGCCGCCGTGCATCTGCACGAACTGGCGGCTCAGATAGAGGCCGAGGCCGAGGCCCTCGGCGCGGCTGCTGCGCGCGCGGTAGTAGCGCTGGAAGAGGCGGGCCTGCTGTTCGAGCGGGATACCGCCGCCCTCATCGGTGACGCACACCACAGCGGCCGGCCAGTCGAGGGCCCACTCGGCCGCCTCGGGCGAGCTGACATCGACGCGGCGCAGGCGCAACGTAATGCCGCCCTCGGCGGGGCTATATTTGATCGCGTTGCTGATTAGATTGGTGAGAACCTGGCGGATGCGCAGGGTATCACACTCGACGATGATCACGTCCTCGTCCGCCTCGAGCGCAAGCCTATGGGCGCCCGCGGCCGGGCGCTGCTGGTCGAGCACCTGCGAGGCCAGGGTCACCAGGTTAGTCCGCTGGAGCTGCAGATCGATCTGGCCGGCGTCAATGCGCGAGACATCGAGCAGGTTATCGACCATTCGCAGCATATGCGAGACCTGCTGGGTGAGGATGGTGAGGCCGTGGAGGTCGCGAGGGTCGGCCTCGCTACGCTGCTGCTCACGGCGGAGCAGCAGGTCGGCATAGGAGCGCACGGCGGCCAGAGGGCTGCGCAGCTCGTGGGCGGCCACAGCGAGGAACTCGTCCTTGGCGCGCTCGAGCTTCTGGCTGGCGGTGACATCGCGGAAGACCACCACAGCGCCCTCGATAGTGCCGTCATCGGTGCGGGCCGGGGCGCCGCTGAAGCTCATCACCGTCTCATCGCCGCTAGAGCCGCGCAGCTGGAGCCGATAATCCTGGAAGACCTCGCCGGCGAGGGCGCGAGTGAACGGCAGGTTATCGAGGTCCAGAGGCCGCCCGTCGAGATCGCGCATGCGATAGAAGTCAGGCATCTCGGCCAGGGGCTGCTCGAAAGGCAGCGAGTCGAGGCCAAGGAGGGCCAGAGCGGCCTCGTTCGCCAGGGTGAGGCGGCCCAGCGCATCACAGAGGACAACGCCCTCGGCGATCGAGGTGACGACAGTGTTGAGCTTACGCCGCTCGCTGGTGCTGTCGGCATAGAGGCGCACGTTGGCGATAGCGAAGCCCACCTGGTTGCAGATCGGCATAAGCAGATCTTTGTCGCTCAGCAGGGTCAGGTTCGTATCGCCGAAGAGGGCCAGGACGCCGGCCACAGTGCCGCCGGCGAGGAGCGGAAAGTAGGCGCAGGCGGCCATCCCAGCGGTGAGAAACGGCCCCTCGCCACGCTCCTCGAGCAGCGGGCGCTGCATCGGCTGGCCGAAGTGGACCACCTCGGCGCATGGCGACTCGGAGACAGGCATGCGCGCGAAAAGGTCGACGCCGGCGGGGGGTAGGCCCTGCTGGGCGGCAAGGTCGAGCTGGTCGACGACCGGGTTGAGCAGCAGAAGGGCGCCAGCCGTGGTCGGCAGCAGCTCGAGCACAACATCGAGGACGCTGCGGACCAGATCTGGCAGGTCGGTCGCCGTCTGGATAGCGGTCACCACAGCGTCGAAGGCCTTGAGTCGGCGCTCGCTGCGCTGGGCCTCGGCGTAGAGCTGTGCGTTCTTCAGGGCCGAAGCCGCCAGGTTGGCGAAGGTCTGAAGCACAGGGATATCAGCCCGCTCAAGCGCGCGCCAGTCAGGCGAAAGGCCCCGGTCGCCCAGGTTGATCAGCTCGATCACACCGATCGTCTCGGCGCCGACGCGCAGCGGAACGGCGGCGGCGGTGAGACGGCGGGGCAGCTGCTCGCTGATCTGGTGGAAGAGCTGATCATTGGCAGTACCGATCAGCTCAGCGGTATCGCGATAGCCGAGGGGCGTATCGACAAACTGTGGCTCAGAGCGCTGCAGCGCCAGGCCGGCCAGCCCCTCGCCAGAGCGGAGCTGGCAGGTTATAAGCGCCTGCTCGGTGTGCTGGTCAAGCGGGAGACCGAAGATCGCGGTGGGGCGCAGGCGCCCATTGTGATCGATCCAGAGCACGCCGGCCTGGACCGAGGGCAGGGCCTCGACCAGGCGCGGGACCAGGCTAGACAGGATCTCGTGAGGGTCGAGGACCGAGACCAGATAGGACGAGAGCTTGAGCAGGCTGGTGACCTGTGCAGTGGCCGTCTCGGCGGCGACCGAAAGGCGGCGCACAGCGGGGGCATCGCTATCGCGGGGGCGACGCTCGCGCCGGCGGGCCTGCTGCCGCTCGGTCATCGTCAGCCCTCCCCGCTGAGCGACCAGGCGACAGCACGACGGACGCCCTCGCTGAGCGAGATACGGGGAGCGTAGCCAAGCAGATCACGGGCCAGCGAGATATCGGCCACATAGTAGCTGACCTCGCCGGGGCGTTTAGCCGGGGCCACGATAATCTCGGGGTGGCGGCCGAGAGCCTCGCCCACAAGCTCGGCCATACGCACAAGCGAGTTTCCCTCGCCGTAGGCCAGATTGATCGTGCGGTTGGCCAGATCACCAGCGAGGAGCCTAGTGATCCCGCGGACGATCCCGTCGACGCAGTCGTCTACATAGGTAAAGTCAAGGACCTTCTCGCGGCCGTAGACCATCACGGGCCTGCCTTGGCCAATCTCGCGGATAAAGAGAGGGATGACCCGCTCCATACGCTCGATATCGTTGTCGTAGCGGCCATAGACGTTAGAGAAACGAAAGACAAGGTAGGGGAGGCCATAGCAGCGGGCATACGAGTAGATCAGAGCCTCGCCGGAGATCTTCGAGGCCGAGTAGGGGCTCTCGGTATAGCTAAAGTCAGCGCTGGTCTCATCAGTGAAGTAGCGCTTGATATCACCGTAGACCTCACGGGAGGAGGAGAAGATCACGGGGAGGCCCTGGGCGCGGCAGAACTCGAGCACATTAAAGGTGATATTAATATTCTCGAGGGCGCGGTAGGGCTGCTCGACTAGCTCGTAGACCTTAGCGTTGGCGGCGAGGTGGACGACGATATCGCAAGGCGGGTAGGGCGCGCCGCCGATACCGCCGCGAAACTCGCGCTGGGGGATGGCCAGATCTTGCAGAAGGGTGGGGAAGGCGTCGGTCCAGCTATTGATCCGCCGGTCGACGCCGAACACCATATGGCCCTCAGCGAGCAGGCGCAGGGCGAGGTTCGTACCGATCTGACCGCTCGAGCCGGTGATAAGAACGCGCATAATAAACGAAAAGCGTAGAACGTAGAACGCAGGATGCCGGATTACCCACCGCTACGACGAGACCGCGCCGCAGTCGCGGACGCTCGCGGATAGTATACCAGCTTTGCCCGCTCTGGCTCATATGATTCGCGGGCTCTACGCTCTATGTTCTACGCCTATACCCTACGCGCTATATCCTACGCTCGATAGGTCGGATAGGCTGTCGGCGTGGGCGCGCGATGGGTCAGCGTGAGGGTCTCGCCGTTGAGCAGCTCGTGGATACCGCTGAGCAGCATGCGCAGCAGCGTATCTAGATCGACAAGCTGGTTAAAGCGGAAGCGCTGCAGCATCTGCTCCATATCCTCGCGGCGGGCCTGCTCGACCCGGGACAGACGCTCCTCGCCCTGGGGGGTAAGAGTCACCTGGACAACGCGGCGGTCGTCAATATCGCGGACGCGGCCGACCAGATTATCTTCGATCAGGCGATCGACGATCCCGGTGAGCGTACCGGCCGACTGCTGAGTAATTTCGGCGAGCTCGCTCATACGGCACGTTCCGGTGCCCCGGATGGCGAAGAGCGTGACCATCTGGGGCATGGTCAGGCTGATCTCTGGGCGGCTAAGCGTCTGGAGGAGCTGCTTATTGCTCTGCCAGGTGATCTGGCGAATCACATCGTCGATCGAGGCGATGTAATCGGGGCGAGCCTCGGTCTCGTTCATAGGGGGCCTCCTGATACAGGTGGCCGGTGGCGGGTCACCAACGAAGCGCCGTCGGTCCCTGAGGTGTGGATTATTCTTGCAATAAACATTTCTTCTCCTTTGCATATTAGCCTATAAACAATGCGGTGTCAACAATATGCACAGAACCTCCACCAAGTTTGCAAAGTCGCAACCGTGAGTGTGCAACGGGCGGGAACTTATGGTACAATACCCAGGCGGGTGGCAGCGTGGCCCGGGTATTTTTTTTGGCCTGCGGCAGGGCTTGACAAAACCTGGGAAAGATGCTATATTCCTTGTTCGCAGTCAGCTTCAGGAATTTCGCGTGCGCCCACCAAGCACGGCGTATGACCGGCGTCCGATCGCGGAGTCTACCCACACATCCGCCCTATGCGCTGCCCAGCGCATGCCTTCGAAAAAACTGTCCAGCCCCAGCCTCGCCAGTCGTTCAGGCCGCCCCGCCTTGGGTCAACGCCGATGACCGGCGCTTTCTGTTTTTCGGCTGTCGGAGCCAGTACGCAGCGTCGAAAGCCATATGTCTGGGCGTCCGGCCCAGACGACGACGACGACTGAGGAGAGGTACATATGCCCCCGTTGATTGAGTCTGTGGTGCTGCAGCCCCTGATCGCGCCGATCGACCCCGGCGCCAATGGGCCGCGCACGCGCCGAATCGAGCGCCGCTCCTTCGCCCAGATCCACGACGCGATTGATGTGCCGCGCCTGATCGAGACCCAAGTCAACAGCTTTGAGTGGTTCCGGCGCGAGGGCCTGCGCGAGCTCTTCGAGGAGATCTCGCCAATCACCGACTTCACCGGCAAGAACCTCGAGCTGCACTTCAAGGACTATATCTTCGGCGAGCCCCGCTTCGACGAGTTCCAGTGCCGCGAGCGCGACCTGACCTACGCCGCGCCCCTGCGGGTCAATGTCGAGCTGCGCATCCTCTCGACCGGCGAGATCAAGGAGTCCGAGATCTTCTTGGGCGACTTCCCGGTGATGACCGATAACGGCACCTTTATCTATAATGGCGCCGAGCGCGTCGTCGTCTCGCAGCTCATCCGCTCGCCCGGCGTCTACTTCAAGGATGAGAAAGAGCCGACCAGCGGCCGCTCGCTGCACTCGGCCAAGCTGATCCCCAACCGCGGCGCCTGGCTCGAGTTCGAGACCAATAAGCGCGATGTGGTCAGCGTCAAGGTCGACCGCAAGCGCAAGATCCCCGTCACCATCCTGCTGCGCGCGATCCTGGCCTGGAAGGCCGAGGAGGACGGCAGTGGTCGCTGGGTGCCCGACAACGAGCTCGACCAGCACGGCCACAACGAGCACATCCTCGACCTGCTACGCCATATCGATGTCCTCCCCGAGCACCCCTACACCCAGGCGACCCTGGACAAAGACCCGGCCCACAACAGCAAAGAGGCGCTGATGGAGCTGTATAAGCGCCTGCGCCCCGGCGACCCGCCCACCCTCGAGAACGCCCGCTCGCTGCTCGAGTCGCTGCTGTTCAACCCGCGCCGCTACGACCTGGCCAAGGTTGGCCGCTACAAGCTAAACAAGAACCTCTGGGAGCGCGACACCCGCCGCGACGGCACCTCGAACTCTCCGAGCGTATCTGTGCGCGTGCTCCTGCCCCGCGATATCATCAAGATCGTCGAGCAGCTCATCCAGCTCAACAACGGGCACGGCCGCGCCGACGATATCGACCACCTCGGCAACCGCCGCGTCCGCACTGTCGGCGAGCTGATCCAGCAGCAGTTCCGCGTGGGTCTCCTGCGCCTCGAGCGCGTCGTCAAGGAGCGTATGTCGCTCCAGGACCCCGACAGCGCCACGCCCAACGGGCTGATCAACATCCGCCCCGTGGTCGCCGCGATGCGCGAGTTCTTCGGCGGCTCGCAGCTCAGCCAGTTCATGGACCAGACCAACCCCCTGGCCGAGCTGACCAACAAGCGCCGCCTCTCGGCCCTCGGCCCCGGCGGCCTCAGCCGCGACCGCGCCGGCTTCGAGGTGCGCGACGTGCACCATAGCCACTATGGTCGCATCTGCCCCGTAGAGACGCCCGAAGGCCCCAACATCGGCCTGATCGGCACGATGTCGACCTTCTCGCGCGTCAACGAGATGGGCTTCCTCGAGACGCCCTACCGCAAGGTCTACAACGCCGTCGATAACGCCACCGTCTGGCGCGAGCGGCCCATCCTGCTGCGCGATGTGCGCGACCTGCGCACCGGCGACCTGATCGCCTCGAAGGGCTCGCGCACCGACGACGCCACCGCGCGCCGGATCGCGATCGGCCTGCTGCGCGGCCAGATTCTGCGCGAGGATATCACTAGCCCCGACACCGGCGAGACAATCGCCGAGGCCAGCACCGAGATTAACCGCGCCCTCGCCGAGAAGATTGCCGACCTGCCCCTGAAGTCCATCCGCATCCAGCCGGTGGTCTCGCAAGAGGTCGAGTACCTCAGCGCCGACGAGGAGGACCGCTTCGTCGTCGCCCAGGCCAACGCGCCGATCGACGAGCACAACCGCTTCGTCCAGCTGAGCGCCTCGTGCCGCTTCGCCGAGAAGTTCGTGCAGGAGCGGGTGGACCGCATCGACTACATGGACGTGTCGCCCAAGCAGGTGGTCAGCGTCTCGACCGCGCTCATCCCCTTCCTTGAGCACGACGACGCCAACCGCGCCCTGATGGGCTCGAACATGCAGCGCCAGGCCGTGCCGCTGCTCCGCCCCGACGCGCCAATCGTCGGCACCGGCATGGAGTTCCGCGCCGCCCGCGACTCGGGCCAGGTGGTGGTGGCCAAGAAAGTCGGCACGGTGCTCAGCGCCACCGGCGATCGCATCGTCATCGAGGAGGAGGACGGCTACGAGCACGAGTACCGCCTGCGCAAGTTTATGCGCAGCAACCAGGACACCTGCATCAACCAGCGCCCCGCGGTGCTGAGGGGCCAGCGCGTGCAGCCCGGCGATGTGATCGCCGACAGCTCCTCGACCGACAACGGCGAGCTGGCCCTCGGCCAGAATATCCTGGTCGCCTATATGCCCTGGGAGGGCGGCAACTTCGAGGACGCCATCCTGGTGTCGGAGCGCCTGGTGCGCGAGGATATCTTCACCTCGATCCATATCGAGAAGTATGAGGTCGAGGCCCGCGACACCAAGCTCGGCCCCGAGGAGATCACCCGCGATATCCCCAACGTCGGCCAGGATAGCCTGCGCAACCTCGACGAGCGCGGCATCATCTATGTCGGCGCCGAGGTGCAGCCCAATGATATCCTCGTCGGCAAGATCACCCCGAAGGGCGAGACCGACCTGACCGCCGAGGAGCGCCTGCTGCGCGCGATCTTCGGCGAGAAGGCCCGCGAGGTGAAGGATAGCTCGCTGCGCGTCCCCAACGGCGTGCGCGGCAAGGTGATCGACGTCAAGGTCTTCTCGCGCAACGAGGGCGCCGAGCTGCCCGTCGGCGTCAACCAGACGGTGCGCGTGCTGCTCTGCCAGAAGCGCAAGATCAGCGCCGGCGACAAGATGGCCGGCCGCCACGGCAATAAGGGCGTGGTCTCTCGCGTCCTGCCGATCGAGGATATGCCCTTCTTGCCCAACGGCCGCCCGGTCGACATCATCCTCAACCCGATCGGCGTGCCCTCGCGCATGAATATCGGCCAGATCCTCGAGACCCACCTGGGCTGGGCCGCCGCCCGCCTCGGCTTCCGCGTCGCCACACCCGTGTTCGACGGCGCCAGCGAAGAGCAGATCAAAGAGCACCTGCTCGATGCCGGCCTGCCCGGCGATGGCAAGGTGACGCTCTATGATGGTCGCAGCGGCGAGAGCTTCGACCACCCCGTCACCGTGGGCTACGCCTATATGCTCAAGCTAGCCCACCTGGTCGAGGATAAGATCCACGCCCGCTCGACCGGCCCCTACAGCCTGGTCACCCAGCAGCCCCTCGGCGGCAAGGCCCAGTTCGGCGGCCAGCGCTTCGGCGAGATGGAAGTCTGGGCCCTCGAGGCCTACGGCGCCGCCTATATCCTCCAGGAGATGCTCACCGTCAAGTCGGACGATGTCGTGGGCCGCGTGAAGACCTACGAGGCGATCGTCAAGGGCGAGCCCATCCAGGAGGCCGGCGTCCCCGAAAGCTTCAAGGTGCTGATCAAAGAGCTGCAGAGCCTCGGCCTCAGCGTCGAGGTGCTCAGCGAGGACGAGAAGCCCGTCGAGCTCACCGACGACGTGGACGGCGATATGGCGGCGCTGGACGGGATCAACCTGAGCGGCATGGAGCGTGGGGAGTTCTAGACTCCTTCGGGGGTGCTCCAGTCGGAGGCGCAAGCCTCCGCTGGAGCATGCCCTTCTTCGCATAAAGGGAGTAAGATCCAATGCTTGAGATTAACGACTTCAACGCCATCCGGATCAGCCTGGCCTCGCCCGAGGATATTCGGTCGTGGTCTCACGGCGAGGTGACGAAGCCGGAGACGATTAACTATCGAACCCTAAAGCCTGAGCGCGATGGTTTATTCTGCGAGCGAATATTTGGCCCAACAAAGGACTGGGAGTGCTACTGCGGAAAATACAAGCGCGTCCGCTACAAGGGTGTCGTTTGCGATAAGTGTGGTGTAGAAGTAACGCGCGCAAAGGTGCGGCGCGACCGCATGGGGCACATCAACCTGGCCTCGCCAGTGAGCCACATCTGGTTCGTGAAAGGCACGCCGAGCCGGCTGGGCTGATGTCGAGCAGCAGGCCCAG
>JAAXUL010001525.1 GCA_013336035.1 Chloroflexales bacterium | reverse complement strand
AGGGCGCCGGCCTCCTTCATACGCTGGATGATGCGACCGGGCATAGCGCCGATATAGGTGCGGCGGTGGCCGCGGATCTCGGCCTCGTCACGGACGCCGCCGAGGCTGAGGCGGACAAAGTCGCGGCCGACGGCCTCGGCGATGCTGCGGCCCAGGCTGGTCTTGCCGACGCCGGGGGGGCCGACGAGGCAGAGGATGGGGGAGCGCTGGCGGGCGCCGGCGAGCTGGCGCACGGCGATAAACTCGAGGATGCGGTCCTTAATCTTCTCGAGCCCGTAGTGGTTCTGGTCGAGGATCTTCGCGGCCCGGCGCAGGTCGATCGAGTCATCAGAGAGTTTGCCCCAGGGGAGGTTGAGCAGCCAGTCGAGGTACGTGCGGATGACGGAGTACTCGGGGGTGATAGGGGCCATCGCCTCGAGGCGGCCGATCTCCTCGTCGGCGCGGGCGCGGGCCTTCTCGGGGAGGGCGACGGCGGCGGCGCGGGCGCGCAGGGTCGCGATCTCGCGCTGGGTGGGGTCGTCCTGGCCAAGCTCGCGTTGGATGACCTTGAGCTGCTCGCGGAGGAAGAACTCGCGCTGGGAGCGGTCGACCTCTTTCTGGACCTGGGACTGGATGCGGCTCTCGAGCTCGAGCAGGTCGAGCTCCTGGGTGAGCAGGCTCGAGACACGGTGGAGGCGCTCCTCGGGGTCGACGGTCTCGAGGATCTGCTGGCGGCTAGCGACGCTGATCGGCAGGGTCGAGGCGACGAGGTCGGCGAGGCCGCCTGGGTCCTCGACGTTGAGGGCGGTGATATAGGAGTCGTCGGCGAGGGTGCGCGAGAGGCGCACGACCTTCTCGAAGAGCGAGAGGACGGCGCGCATCATCGCCTCGATGGCGAGGGTGTGCTCTTCGCTGGGGTAGAGCGGGATGGCGCGGACATAGAGGGTGGCCGGGTCGTCGAGGGGGGCGAGGACGCGCATACGGCGGCGGCCCTCGACGACGACGCTGGTGGTGCCGTCGGGCATCTTGCGGGCGCGCTGGATGACGGCCTCGACGCCGACGGTGTAGAGGTCGGCGAGGTCGGAGGAGCCGCTGGGCAGGTCGCGCCGGGCAAGGGCGAGGACGAGATGGTCGCCGGCCAGGGCTATGTCGAGGGCCGCGAGGGCGGCGGCGTCGGCGAGCGAGATAGGGGCGAGCATATGCGGGAAGAGGACGGTGTCGGGGAGAGGTAGCACGATCAGCTCGCGCTCGGCGGGGGGGGAATCGCGGAGAGCGCCATGGGCGCCGGATGATGGAAAATTGAAGAGAACGGGCGTCTCCTCGCGCACGGCTACCTCCCGTGGGGCCCTGGCCCCACGCCCGCCTGCTGGGCGGGCAACTGGCCTGATTATAGCATACGGGGGGTGGCGTGAGGGGCGTTTTACGGCACTAGAGGGCTGTGCATTCAGTTGGAGATACGGGGCGGGCGGCTTGACAGGTGGCCCTGTTTCGGCTACAATCCCGTGGTGCGTAGGGCTGGCGCGCCAATGTAGCTCAGTCGGTAGAGCAGCTGTTTCGTAAACAGCCGGTCGGCGGTTCGAGTCCGCCCATTGGCTCCACTCGTTGGGGCAGCACAACCAGGAGGGCCGAGTCGATCCACGTGGTCGCCTCGGCCCTCGGGCTAGGGTCGACAAACGTGTGTGCGTTAGTATGTTGTTAAGATCCGCGCGCCGGGCCTTGGCAATAGCCGACCGAACCGCACCTGTGAAGAGCAGTGGGGGAAGAGTCGGTGATGGGGTGACTTCGGACCGGGCCTCGGAAACTCAGCG
>JAAXUL010000732.1 GCA_013336035.1 Chloroflexales bacterium | reverse complement strand
TCCCTGATCCCTGCACTGTGAGCTCCTGGCCGCTGATCTGCGCCCGTCTTTATTATCTGAGTAAAGATGGTAACACTTTTGGCCGCCGCGCGTACTATGCTCAGGGCGGGCGGCGCGGGCCACCACACGTAAGGAAGGGCTGAAGTGAATCAACGGTTCTATCAGCCGAGGCCTGATCGCCTGGATGTCAGCGAGGGTGGGGGGTGCCTGGCGCTGATTGGTCTCCCCATATTCCTGCAAGGGCTCCTCACGACCTTCATGGCTATCGGGTCGGTGCTGCGAGCAAATGGGGGCGAGGTCAATCCCTGGGGCCTGGTGATGGGCGGGCCGGTGGGGCTGGCCTTTCTCGCGGTGGGGAGTCTCCTCATCTTCGGGCGGCGGTGGACGGTGCTCGAGCAGGGGCGGCCCTTCATCGCGCGCCAGTGGGGACTGCTCGTCCCGATGCGGCAGGAGGAGCTGAGCCTCGCGAACTTCGCCGCGGTCGCCCTACGCTTCCACAAGAGCGACCATAACAATGTGCAATACTACCTGATCGGCCTCAAGGCCAGGGGCGGCGGCCAGGATCTCGCGCTCTACAAAGATGCTGACTACGGCGCCGGGCGGGCGCGGGCGGCGCAGGTCGCAACCCTGCTGGGCCTCCCGCTGGAGGACGCCACCACCTCCATCGCGGTGGTGCTGGCGCCCGGCCAGGTCGAGGCGCCGCTCCAGGAGCGGCTGCGCGAGCGGGGTATTGAAAGCGGGGAGGGCGAGCGGTACGAGCCGGCGACCGTGCCGCCGCAGATGCGCAGCCAGGTCGAGGATCTGGGCGGCCAGGTCCACATCAGCATCCCCGGGCCGAACAAGACGATCGCGCTGATCGCGCAGCTCGTCATCCCGATCGGCTTCGCGATCTACTTCGGGCCCTCGCCGCTGGCGCTGTTCAGGCGGCCAGACATGCTCGCGGACATACCCGCGGATCTGCGGATCATGTACAGCGCCTACGTCGTCTTCCTGCTGATCTTCTTCATCCTGGCCCCCATCCTCAACTTCATCATCGCGGGCATCGGCGCGCTCAGGCGGCGCACCCGCGTGAGCGTCACGCCGGGCGAGCTGGTCATCGAGGAGCGCGAGACGTGGCGCACCAGGACGACCAGGATCGCCGCCGGCGAGATCGTGGGCCTCGACCGTATGCCCGCCAAAGGGGTCAGCGTGAAATATCGGCGCGGGATGGCCACCTTCGGCGCCGGGCTGCCCGACGCCGAGCTGGACTATCTCCGCGCCCTGGTCAGGCGCACCCTGGCCGGGTGATCGTCACGGCGCGGGGGCGCGCTCCAGGGCCGCCTTCAGCCAGGCCTTATCGGCGGGCAGATTGTAGCAGCGCACGCCGGTGGCGTTGTAGATCGCGTTGATAATCGCCGGCGCGGTCGGGATCGAGTTGAGCTCACCGACGCCCTTGCCGCCGTATGGCCCGTCGCTGGTCTCGTCCTCGACGAAGATGGTGTGCACCTCGGGGGTCTGGTCGATCGTCGGCAGGCGGCACTTGTGCAGCGTGTCGGTCTTGACGTAGCCGCCCTCCATCACGAAGCGCTCCTGGAGGGCCATGCCCAGGCCCATCGAGATGCTGCCCTCGACCTGGCCCTGTAGCGCGAGCGGGTTGAGTGCCCGCCCGACATCGCTGGCGGCGAGTACCTTCAGCACGCGGGTCTCGCCAGTGGCGACATCGACCTCGACCAGGGCCGCCTGGGCGGCGAAGCCGAAGGCGACGTGGTGGTACTGCTCGGTGTGCGGCGCGACGTAGCGGTGGCTCGCCCTGGGCTCCTGGCCCTCCTCGCGGGCCGCCCTGGCCACCTCGCCCAGCGGCACCTGCGCGCCATTGCCGCGCACGAAGCCATCGGCGAAGACCAGCTGCTCTGGCGCCGCGTCGAGCAGCTCGGCCGCCGTGCGGCTAAGCAGGGCGCGCAGCTCGCGGACGGCGTAGCGGGCGGCGTTGCCGGTCATGAAGGTCTGGCGCGAGGCCGTGGTCGCGTCGCCATCGAGGGTCAGGTCGGTGTCGGCCAGCAGCACGCTCACCTTCTCGAAGGGCAC
This sequence comes from Chloroflexales bacterium, assembly GCA_013336035.1. GTDB lineage: Bacteria > Chloroflexota > Chloroflexia > Chloroflexales > Chloroflexaceae > CAIWXH01. The sequence goes on along the minus strand of JAAXUL010000732.1, from coordinate 2,534 downwards.
CCCGAGCTCCTCGGCGGCGATCTGGGCCAGGATTGTCGGCAGGCCCTGGCCGGTCTCGGCGGCGCCGGCGCGGACGATCGCCCCGCCGTCGCCGAAGAGCTCGACCTCGGCCCCGGCCGAGTCGCGGGCGCCGCTGCCGTAGCCGGTATTCTTATAGGCGCAGGCCAGGCCCCATGCCCGGCGCTTCGTGCCCTCGGCCGTGGGCGCCGGCTCGCGCTCGACCTCGCGGGCCACCAGATCCAGGCACTCGGCCAGGCCGCAGCTCTCGCTCAGCACCTGGCCGGCCAGGGTCTGCTTGCCGTAGGCGAGCACATTCTTGCGGCGGATGTCCAGGGGCGAGAGGCCCAGGGCCTCGGCCAGGAGATCGAGCTGGCTCTCCATAGCGAAGCCGCTCTGGGTGACGCCGAAGCCGCGGAAGGCGCCCGCGGGCACATTGTTGGTGTACATGGCATAGGTGTTGACCTGGGCGTTGGGCACCTCGTACGGCCCGGCGGCGTGGGTCGTCGCCCGCAGCATCACGTGGCCGCTGAGGCTGGCGTAGGCGCCGCCATCGCCATAGATCTCGACCTCGTGCGCGGTCAGCGCGCCGTCGCGCCTGGCCCCGGTGCGCATCCTGATGATTGTGGCGTGGCGCTTGGGGTGGACGAGCAGCGACTCCTTGCGGCTGAAGACCATCTTCACCGGGCGGCCGGTGGCCCAGGCGCCCAGGGCGGTGAGGATCTGGACCGTCACGTCCTCTTTGCCGCCGAAGGCGCCGCCGATCAGACAGTTCACCACGCGCACGCGCTCCTCGGGCATGCCGAGGGTCGCCGCGATCTGGCGGCGGTCGCCGAAGGGGATCTGGCCGCCGCAGTAGACCGTGAAGCGGCCATCGGCCTCGGGCACAGCCAGGCCGGCCTCGGGCTCGATAAAAGCGTGCTCGACCGTCTGGGTGCGGTACTCGCGCTCGATAACCACGTCGGCCTGGGCGAAGCCGGCCGCGAGGTCGCCGCACTCGAGCTGGTAGTGGGCCAGGAAGTTGCCCTGCTCGCGGCCCTCGTGGACCAGGGGCGCGCCGAGCTGGGCGGCCTCCTTCGGGCCGGTCACCACGGGCAGGGGCTCGTAGGCCACCTCGATCAGAGGCAGGGCGGCCGCGGCGATAGCCTCGCTCTCGGCCACCACCAGGGCGACGGCGTCGCCCACATAGCGCACCTTGTCGTAGCACAGCACCGGCCAGTCGACCTCGTGCACGCCCGAGTCCTTGCGGCCGGGGATGTCGGCGGCGGTGAGCACGGCGACGACGCCGGGGAGGGCTTTTGCCTGGCTTGTGTCGATGCTGAGCAGGCGGGCGTGGGGGTACTGGCTGCGCAGCGCCCTCGCGTGCAGCATACCCTCGGCGAACAGGTCGGCGGCGTAGATGCCCTTGCCGCTGACCTTATCGACGGCGTCGGGCCTGGGCAGCGGGCGGCTGATCGCCGTCAGCGGGGCCTTGACGGCCGGCGTGGGCGGCACCGGCTGTCCGGCGGCCTGCATGATCGCCCGGATGATCGCGTTGTGGCCGGTGCAGCGGCAGATATTCCAGCGGTGGGCCGCGTAGATCTCCTCGAGCGACGGGCTGGGGTTGCGCTCTAGTAAGACTACGCTTGACATAATAAAGCCGGGGGTGCAGAAGCCGCACTGCGTAGCGCCCTGGTCGATATAGGCCTGCTGGATGGGGTGCAGGGCGCCATCGGGGCCGTGGAGGCCCTCGATGGTCGTGATCTGGGCGCCATCGGCCCGCTTCATCGGCACCAGGCAGGCGCGCACGGCCTCGCCATCCTTGATCACCATACAGCTGCCGCAATGGCCGGTCGCGCAGCCGTCCTTGGTGCCGGTGAGGCGAAGCTGCTCGCGCAGCACCTCGAGCAGAGTCGTCTGAGGCGCCGCCGTGACCTGGCGCGGCTCGCCATTGACGGTCAGCGAATATGGCCGCGGTTCGGTCATAGCTGGCTCCTTCCTAAGGCGTCGGAGAAGGCGCGGAAGGCGGCCGTGTCGATCGGGCCCTCGCCGCGAAAGGTCAGGGGGCGGGCCGCGTCGGCCACGAACTCAGACAGGGACAGGGTGATGGTCGCGAGTCGGCCGTCGCCGGTCCGCAGCAGGGCGCTGAGGGGGGCGGCCGCGGCGGCCTCGCGCAGGGCCTCGGCGGGCCCCTGGGCCTCGAAGACACCGCCCCAGCCCTGGGGGTCGGCCCAGATCACCGCGATGCCGCCGGCCAGAGGAGTCTGGGCGTCGGCGCTCAGCAGTGTCGCCGGGGCGCGGATAGAGAGGGTCATAGATGCTCCTCAGCGATTAGCCGTCTCGACCACGTGCCCCTTGCCGGCGCGCAGCATCCCGACCGGCGCGTGGGTGAGGGGGTGGACGATGCCCGCGGCGGTGACCTGTGGCATCATCAGGGCCTCGGTGGGGCAGCGCACCACGCAGAGCCCGCAGCCGAAGCAGCGCTCGGGGTTCAGCTCGGCCAGCTTGCCGACCATATAGATCGCGTCGTAGTGGCAGCTGCGCTCGCAGAGCTTGCA
>JAAXUL010000731.1 GCA_013336035.1 Chloroflexales bacterium | reverse complement strand
GAAAAATACGCCCATATCTTCTTGTAAAGCTCTTTGTATAGGTGCCAGAATGCCTTTATGCTGTTTAATGTGCCACTCTTCATGGAATTCCGAGACCCATTCAAGCAGGTTGAAAGTCCCGGCGATGTCTTTTTGACTATCATCGAAAAATTTCACTCGCATTCGGGCTGCTGTGATAATCGAGAAAATTTGACTGTTTAACGCATTTGTGTAACCAGGGACGGTTCGACTAAGATAGTTGTGGGCCTCTACAATAAACAGTGATAAGTAAGGTGCCATGCTGGGAAAGAGAATCGGCGCCGTCTTCTGCTTTGCAAGTTTTACCATTGTCTCAAAATAAAGACAAGCATCTCTTTTTACAGAGTCAAGTTCAATCTGTTGCCTCAGTGATGTAGGACTCGAAGTCATTGCCCTATTCCTCCGATTTCAATGCGGTCGTATGGTTATTATATCAGATATTTCTAGTAATTCCATCCCGCACTGACAACTCAGGTTAAGCCGCCGAACTCATAATTCGATTGGATGGATCTGTCTGTAGAGCCTATGTGCTGGCAAAGGAATGTCGTGCAAGCGCGGTTCGCCATGACATGCCCGTGTGAAACCCTGATCACAGCGGCATCAGAGCCTCGCCTGCCGCCCTGTGGCTTGATCCAGGCATCGCCCCTGTCTTCCTGATCAGCCCATTGGTGTCACCAGTGACACCAATGGGCTGACCCTACGCGCGGTTGGCGGCCCTGGCCTCAGCGATCTCCCACGCCTCCCTCGCTGACAAGGCCAGCCATGTAGTGCATCGCCCGCCGCCCCTGCGGGTGCAGCTCACGCCAGAGCCGCAGCACCGCGTCGAACGAGGGGTCGGCCACGGTCGGCCCAGCCGGCGCGTGAGGCATCGTCTCTGACCGGCCACGGTAGTTCACGCGCCAGAGCGTGCTAATCTGCTCTGGGTCAGCCAGCGAGCCATCATAGGGAAAGCGTTGCGGCTCATCAGCGGCCAGGATCACGATCAGCGTGGTCATCGTGTTGTACCAGGCCGGCTTATGCCAGCAGATTCGGTACTCGTGGCCGCCGTAGCTCACCACTTGCTCCGCCGCCGGTGGCCTGATGTCGTAGGGCTGCGAGACGATCAGCCGCATCTCGCTGTCCTGCTGACGCCAGTGCGAAATGCGATCCCAGGCGAAGGCCGGGCGGGCAGCAGCTCCGGCATGCCGCCCTGCGGCCCGTGCAGCGTCGTGTTGCGACCCTTCCCCGTTGTGACCCATCCCAGGCCGGTGACGCGACCGCTGCTGCGTACCAGACCATGCGCCGCGGCCCAGGCGAGCATCGCCCGCCGCTGAGTCCATCGAGCTTCATCCTCTTCCTGGTCACGCCGGGCCTGCTGGATAAGTGTCTGGAGGTCATCGCTCATTGGGCCTCGTGTACCTCTTGGGCCAGGATCTCATTCTGGTAGGCCGGCGACCCGAACAGATCCCTTGCCTTCTGGTTATACCATTCCGCGGCCTCATGGCCTACCAAGATTTTTTCCGGGAAAAGTCCCGCTAAGGTCTAGTAGCTGCGGCGGGTCACCTCCGTCCCGGCCGCGTCGCGCAGGATGGCCGTATCACCGCCGCTGTTGTTCCAGACGGCCTGGCTGCGGCCCCAGTACAGGTTTGCCGCGTCGTCAGTACCAGCCTTCGTCCAGATGCGCACCTGCGCCCCGGCCGCTAAGCTGAAGGTCGGGAAGGTATAGGTGTTGTTCGCCAGATCGCGCAGCGTCCAGCCGGTCATGTCGGCGGCGCTCCCGCCACTGTTCGTGAGCAGGACGTACTCGCCCTGCACGTCATCGCCCGGCGGGTCGTACTCGATCTGCTGAATGGTGACCTGCGCCGGATCTGGCGTCGGCGGCGTGACCGGCGCGTCGCCGTTGATCACCAGTGGGAGGTAGGCCCGGTAGTCCTGAGTCGCGGGACAGCCACTCCCCTCGATAGCCGCCTCGACCGTATCCTCGACCGCTGCGAAGAAGTCGAGCCCCGTCCGCTGCTCCACACAGCGCACGCTGGTCTGATAGCTCTGCCACGTCTGGCCCTGCGTGGTCGCGTCGTTGGCCGACCACATGGCGACCACCGTGGTCCGGGCGGTCACGCGGGCCGCGTCGTCGCCGTCGGCCGGCGAGAGCACGAGCATCACCTTCCAGACCGACGCGGGGATGGTCACCTTCCCGCCCGCGAGGGTGCCGAGGGAGCCAGCACCTCCCGCGACGATGTACAGCTCGTTGCCCTGGCCCACGAGGGTTCGGGCGTACTCTTCGAGTTGCGCCCACATGCCCTGGTTGCTGGCCGGGGCCTGCGGGATGATATTGGAGAGGAGGAAGGTGGCCTCATTGTCGGCAACACTCGCGGTGCGGTCGGCCGAGGGCGTCATGTGGCCGCGATCATAGCCACTGTTGGTATAGTCGGCGTGGGTGACGCGCGGCCAGCCAGCGGGGAGCGACGTGTCGGTGATAAACGGCCCCTCATAACGGGGCGTATCCCCCAGGTCTGCGGCCTGGAGGTGCCACGACACCCAGGTGGGGATGCCCCTATCACGGTTGTAGCCGACCGCGTACTGGTCGCGGCTGATGAGGTAGTTCGTGGGCTGCGCGGGGTCGGCCACCGCCCCGCTCGGGTTGCCCAGAGCGAGGTGGCGGCTCACCGGCTGTGCTCGGGCGGTCAGCCCGCCGAGCAGCAGGGCGAGGGCCAGGAGGAGGAGGGCCAGGGGGGAGCGTTTGGGCATTGGGAGCCTCCTATGTCTCGATCAAGGTGGTGCGCAGGCCCAGCGTCTCGCCGCGGGCGTCCTGGCCCGCGATGATCACGGTGATCTGGATGCGGCCGAGGCGGTAGACCGCCACGTCGGTGAGGGTGCTGGCGATGAGATCGCGGAGCACGGCGAAGCGCCCCGCCCGCGTGCGCTGATCGGCGTCCATCCAGTCGGCTACGCGGGTGAGCGGGGCGAAGAACGCCTCCAGGGTGCGGGTCTCGATGGGCGTGTCGGGGGGCAGGCCCAGCGAAACGGCTCCAGGGGCGCGTCAGCTTCGCTGGGCACGAGCAGTCCGCTCGCGGCAGCGGTGAGGGCCGTGATCGGGTCGTCGGCGGGGGCATCGGTCATCGGCGTCCTCCTGGGGCGGCGGCTGCCGCTATCATAACACCGCCATAGGAGGCTGCCCAGGGGTCATGGTATATCTTTTGGTTGAAATAATGACTATTTCTGATCTACATTTATGGGCTGGGTGCGCTCACGACCATGTGCTATTAGGGATCACCGGATGCAAAGCGCACGCGACGATCTGGGGAGTCGCATCCATGGACTGAGATCGCTTGGCGTGCGGCGCCTGTCTGGGCGTCGGCGCCAGGGGAGGTGGAACGCAACGTGCAGGTGACCGGGGTGGGTGAGGCTGTGAGGAGGAGGTCACCATGAGGGTCTACGCGATGCGGATCGAACTGAGCGACATCATGATCCAGGAGCTGCTGCGGTGGACGCTGCTGCCCGAGGCGAGCGTGCGGACCCCGACCCTGAACGCCGAGCTGGAGCGGCGCTTCGCCCAGATGGGCGGCCCGCCGGTGACGGCCCAGCTGACCGGCGTGAGCGTGACCATCGACGGCGAGCGGGTCGAGGCCGAGCTGGAGTACACCGAGCCCGACGCCCTGGCTGTCGGGGAAGCGTCCCCCGCGTAGAAGCCCCCGCGCTGCGGTCGTCCTTGACCCGGATCGGGGCGCTTGCCGTCCCGCTCAACAAGGCACCATATCCCTCGCCGGATAGCACAGCGGGGGGAAGCTCCCTGGCGAATACCAAGATTGCCCTCGCCACGACAACGGGGGTTTTTGCATTAACCCTCGGAAACCGTAACTAACCGGAAACAGGTTAAACAAACGGGCTGGTTTCTGTATGACCACCTTGCCGCAGCCAGTTGTGACTCTTTCGTGAAGTGAATTGGAAGCGATACGGCGGCCTTTTTGATAGGTCATGAGACCTGAGAAGACCAATCCACTTCACAGAGGGGACGTTCTATGCAGTGGATGGGTGGAGTCTCAGTAGGGCTGACCGTCATACCGAAAATTACTTACACGGTAAAGTTTGGTTACGGTTCTTGAGGGTTAATGCAAAAACCCCCAAGTACCAAAAACCTCCCTTTTTGAGACTGGTACCGAACAGGCCGGACCCGTAGGGGGGCCAGCCTGTGGAATGCTCATATAGAAGCGTTGTTTAGGCGGGAAGCAGCTTCAGCTGATGCGGGTTGTTGGCTAACGACAGCACGGCTGAACCACCCGCAGCGAGTTCGGAGGCAATCCGCCCCTGGGCATTGATGAGTACGGCCATCGGCGTGCCAGTGGCCCCGAACTGCCGGCCCGCCGCAAACTGCTGGTCCAGTATGATGGCCGACCGCAGTCCCATCGCCTGGTTGGCCTCGACCGTACCGGTGGAAACCAGCAGCTGCGGTGCCCCCTTCGGCGGCTTGGCTTCCCAGGCTCAGTAGATCACAGATTTGGGTCGCGCAAAAAAACGAACATAGGTTCGCAGTATCATGATCCTGCACGAAGGAACAGGAGGATCTATGAACCGCCAACCTATGTTCGAGCCGCCGGTGCAGCTCAC
>JAAXUL010001524.1 GCA_013336035.1 Chloroflexales bacterium | reverse complement strand
CAGGTGCGGCGGCGGATCGGCATGGTCTTCCAGAAGCCCAACCCCTTCCCCAAGAGCATCTATGACAACATCGCCTACGGCCCGCAGATCAACGGCTGGAAGGGCACCAGGGCCCAGATGGACGAGCTGGTCGAGCGCGCGCTGCGCGGCGCGGTGCTCTGGGACGAGGTGAAGGACGACCTGAAGAAGAGCGGCATGGCCCTCTCGGGCGGGCAGCAGCAGCGGCTGTGCATCGCCCGCGCCCTGGCCATCGAGCCCGAGGTCATCCTGATGGATGAGCCCTGCTCGGCGCTCGACCCGATCTCGACCCTGAAGATCGAGGAGCTGATGTTCGAGCTGCGCCAGCGCTACACCATCGTCATCGTCACCCACAACATGCAGCAGGCCAGCCGCGCCTCCGACTTCACGGCCTTCTTCCTGATGGACCGCGAGGACCGCGCCGGCCAGCTGGTTGAGTACGACGAGACGGACCGGATCTTCCAGAACCCGAAGGACGAGCGCACTGAGCAGTATATCTCTGGCCGCTTCGGCTAGGGGCAAGGAGCGGCGGGCGTGCGCGACTCGAGCCAGCATTCTGAGATTCTGGTCCTGGCCACGTCGCCGATCCACCGCACCGTGGAGGAGGGTCTTGCCCGTGCCACCCGCCGGCTCGAAGTCGTCGGCGACGCGCAAGCGCTGCTGCTCCAGGCATGGAAGCGTGTCCCCGATCTGGTGGTGATCGAGGTGACGGCGCCGGACTCTGGCCCGGCGGCGCTCTGCCGGCAGCTGCGGCGCTACTTCCCGTGCGCCATCCTGATCGTCGAGGAGGGCGCGCGTGAAGATGAGCGGATCGCGTGGCTCGATAGCGGCGCGGACGATGTGCTGAGCCTGAGCGGCAGCGCGCCGGCGGAGCTTGCGGCCCGCGGTCATGCCCTCACCCGCCGTCTTGAGCGGCAACGCCAGCGCAATCCGGAGGCCTTCCTGCTCCACACCCTCGGGATGCAGCTGGACGTCGCCGGACGCCGGCTGGTCATGCCGGACGGGTCGCGGGTCGACTTGCCGGCCACACTGACGCGCCTGCTGGCGATCCTCTTCAGCTACGATGAGCAGGTCGTGCCAGCAGTCGTTCTGGGTCAGCAGCTCTTCATAACGGTCCCGGCAAACCTGCAGGGTCGGCTCAACACGCTCGCCCGCAATCTTACGCAGCGGCTCGCGCACCTGCCGCCGCCCAAGCTGCGGATCGAGTGTGTGCGCGGCGCCGGCTACCGGCTCGCGCTCGTGCGGCACGTCGAACCGAGTACGTAGCACGCCGGCCACCCTTCCTGTGATCGCTGAACGTAGATTAAGGTGGATGTATGAGCACGCGAGAGCATTTCACACATGAGCTTGGGACGCTGCGGGCCGATCTGATCGCCCTGGGGCAGATGACGGCGACGGCGCTGGCGCACGCGGTGGCGGCCCTCGAGCACCGGGAGCAGAGCTGGGCACAGCGGGTCATCGCCGGGGATGCGCCCATTAATGAGGCCGCGCAGCATCTGGAGGCCCACGCCCTCCAGCTCATCGCTACCCAGCAGCCGGTCGCGACCGACCTGCGGCGGCTGATCGCCGCGATCAAGATGGGCGGCGAGCTGGAGCGGATCGCCGACTATGCCAAAGGGATCGCGCGGGTTGTGGCGCGCCACGCCGCGCAGCTCCCGGCGGACCTGCCCCCCGATCTCCTGGCGCTGAGCAAGCAGGCGATGAGCATGCTTGATGCGGCCCTCGCGGCGTTCGCCACGCAGGATATTGCGGCGGCAAAGGCGCTCCTCGCCGCG
>JAAXUL010000121.1 GCA_013336035.1 Chloroflexales bacterium | reverse complement strand
GGCCACGATGTCGCTACCTCAAAGGGTCACGAAGACGGGAAGCAGTACACCGCCTGGTACACCAAGGCCCTACCGACCTTCAGCGACACCCTGGCCTTCGTGCGCCAGCACCTTTGGCCAGTCACGATTTCTTGGCTGTCACCCGAGGAACCCGACATGGTGCAAATCCCCAAGGCCCTGCTCGTTCGGCTGACGGATGCGGTCGCCTACGCCGCGTAAGCGGCGCAGATGGATAAAGTCGAGATGAGAACAAATGCTTATTTGCTGAGACTGCGCTCGACGGCAGGTTTCCTGCGCCTACGTCGGAGACGCAGCCAGAGGTCGCAGGTACGTGCGCAAAGAACGAGCGGAGAGCTTCGACGCCGCCAGCGGAGGCGCCGAGACCGACCACCAGAAACTCAGGGACATCCAGACCATCGCTGGAAGGTGTCATACCTCCTGCTCCGCCTGGAAGCAGATCCCAGGGGGCGCTCCATCTTCGGGGGACCGCGTCTCCGCATGGAGGGGAAAGGTGCGATGCGCGAGCCCGTGCAGGTAGTCCCGCAGCTCCTCCAGGATGCCCCGTGCCTCAGGCGCCCAGGAGTCTAGGGCAAGCGCAGCCTGGATATACGTGTCGATCAGCTGCGCGAGGTGCTCGGCCATCACACCCCAGCGGCTGAGTGCCTGCGCCCCCCAGGCGAACTCGTACACCAGCAGCTGCTCGTGCAGGCGGGCGGCCTGGAGGCCGTCGTGCAAGCGCGCCACCGTCGCCGCCATCTGACGTTGGTGCACGGCAGCGAAATCTGCCACGGCCGGCGGAACGGCCAGCAGCGGGATGGTGTAGGTCAGCTCGTCGGCGACCCGCCCGAGCAGCATCGCCCGATGCTGCTCCAGGGCGTCCAGGACTGCGTCCCACTGGGCTGGGATGCTCATGGCTGCCCTCCGATCGGCGGGACGTGCGTCTGCACCCATCTGATCGCCGCATGGACATCCGGCGCGGTCCCGTCCGCGCCCACCTGCTGCCACAGCTCGGGAATACGCTGAAACGGCTGCCCGCCGACCAGGATCTTGACCTGCGCGCCCACCAAGCTCTGGCGGAGAGCGTCGACCAGGTCGCGCACGTCGCGGGCGTGGCTGCCCATTGTCATCGAGATGGCGACGGCGGCAACCTGGTGCCGCACGGCCATGGCGACGATGGCCTCCAGGGGTATGTTGCCCCCAAGGTAGAGCGTGGGCCAGCCGCTCAGCTCCAGACCGTCAGCTACCATGCGCACCCCCAGATCGTGGAGCTCGGGGCCTACACAGGTCGCGATGATGGTGGGCGGCCCCGTGGGGATGGGGAGCACCAGGCTCGCACACTGGTCCATCACGCTTCGGGTGATCGCGGTGATCAGGTGTTCATCGGCGACATCGAGCCGGCCGCTCGTCCACAGCTGGCCAACCTTGTAGAGCGCGGGGCGGAGCACCTCCTCGTAGAGATCCGCGAGCGGGATCGCCGCGGCCAGGGCCTCGCGGCAGAGCACGAGGGCGGTGGTCCGATCGCCGGCGCGGAGCGCAGCGAGGTAGTGTGCAGCAAGCACCTCATAGGTGGCTAGGGATTGCTCCATTGGGCCTCCTCGGTTGAGCTAGGGCCACCCTGATCGTTCGTTCGCAGCGCACTCTCCTCACCGCTGCGGGGCGTGCTCAGGCTGAGCAGCCAGCGCGTCCAGGCGGCACCGATCGGGAATGTGGCGCTGCGCCGTCCGCAGCTCCGCCACCTGCTGCACCAGGCGCCGCACCTCGTCGTCGCTGAGGGCCGGGAATGCGGTATACCACAGGTCGATAGCACCCACCGCCGCGGGGATCACGGCCACGATGAACGCCTCCACCAGGGGGGCCAGGGCCGCGACCGTCTCCTGGGCAGCGACCGGCACCGCGACAATAAGCTGTGCGGGCTCCTGGATCCGGACGGCGGCGATTGCCGCACGCAGGGTCATGCCGGTCATCACCCCATCGTCCACCAGGATGACGGCCCGGTCCCGGAGCGCCGGTGCCGGACGTGCGCCGCGATAGGCCCATGCCTGACGGTTGATCTCCTCGGTCGCACGCGTGGCGATCTGGGTGATCAGCGCTGGCGCAAGCTGGCACTGCGCCACCACCGGCTCGTTCAGGACCAGAGCGGCCCACCCTCCGCGATGGCCCCCAGCACCTGCGGTTCGTCGCTCGGAACCCCAAGCCGGCGCACCGGCAACAGCTCAAGGGGGGCGCCGAGGGCACGCGCCACTTCCACGCCCACCGGCACGCCGCCGCGCGGCACGGCCAACACCAGCGTCTGCGGGTGGGCCACGTAGTCCATCAGCTGCGCGGCCAGGGCCCGCCCCGCCGCCGCCCGATCGGCGAACTGGCGCCCCTGGTACGCAACCGAGTCCCGCACACCATCGCTTTGGGTCATCGTCGTTTCCTTGCCAGCACGCGAACCGCGACCCCAGAAGCTACCACCGCTTCGTTAGGGTGCGCGGCGCTTGCCCAGCGGGGTCGGGATGAGGCGCGGCAGCTCCTTCAGGATGGTGGGCCTGCCGGCCTCGTCAGCCGGGTAGACGTTGATATCGGCCGTGTCGCGCGCCAGATCTTCGTGGAGCGCGATCACTGCACCGCCACGGGTCATCACCGTGACCCGGCTCCCGCCAACCGCGCGCTGGAGCGGCTCCTCGATCACATAGCCCTCGACCGCCAGTGCCGACTCGATCACCGGCAGCAACTCGCGCGGGCAGGTGTAACGTTCCATCGGTTCCTCCATCGGGATGAGGCAGGGGCATGGGGTTGAGCCCCGTTCGCCGGGCTGGGCCAGGGCTCTATGCGTATCACCATACGTACTCCCGTGGATCGCCCTTGCTCACCCCAGGGGCAAGCAGATTCGGACGGTCGTGCTTCGCCCCATCTCGCTCTGGATCGCGAGCGTCCCCCCATGCTGCTCAACGACCTCGCGCACGCTGGCCAGGCCGAAGCCTGTCCCAGGGATCGCGCCGACATTCCTTGCCCGATAGCCCGGCCGTGCGAGCAGGGGGAGATCGCTGGCGGTGATGCCGATGCCGTGGTTCCGCACGCTCAGGGTCGCCCAGCTGCCAAGGGCGTCGTCCTCACGGCCCAAACAGACCCGGATCTCGCCGCCGACCGGGCTGTACTTGATCGCGTTGGCGAGCAGATTGCCGAGGATGCGCTCGAGGTGCGGGCGCGACCACGGGCCCGGCAGCTCCTTCACATCGGCATCGATCGTCAGCTCGTGGCGCGACGTAGTCTGCTGGTAGAAGTTCACCGTCAGCCGCGTGAGCGCGACCAACTCCACCGGTGGCGAGGTCTCGCCGCGGCTGCTCTGGCTCGCAGCCAGTGCCGGTGTCAGGGCCTGAATCTGCTGATCCAGCTGCTCGGCCATCGCATCGGCTACCTCCGCCAGGCGCGTCAGCGTCGTGCGCTCCAGCTCATGAGGGTCCCGGAGCTGCCTCGCCAGCATCTGGATACTGACGCGAAGTGTGGAGAGGGGACTACGCAGATCGTGGACGAGCAGGGCCAGCCGGGGGCGCACATCCTCCCCCATCGTCGTGTCAGCTCCGATGGCTGCTGATGATCGGCGCTGTGAACGCTGAGCGGCGCGATCGATCACCTCCGCCGCGGAGACGGCGAGGGAGCGCAGCAGGCGCTGGTGCCGTGCCAGAGCTGCAGTGTCGCGTGGCGTGAGCACGACCTCGATCGCGCCAATCCGCTGACCGCGCGCGACCAGGGGCGCGAGCAGCAGCGCGGCGCCGGTTGTGACATGCTGCTCCCAGTGCTCTGCCGCCCAATGCACTGCGGGCTGCCCGTCACGGAAGGGGAGTGAGCCTTCCCCCTCCGCCCCCAGCGGGCTCAGCTGGGCCAGGAGCGCGACAACAGCTGCGTCTCCCCCCGCTCCGTCGCACGCCCTCGCTCCAGACTGCTGATCGGCGACCACACAGTGCGCATCAGTCTCTCGATCTGCCGGCGTGAAGCGCACCAGACAGATGCCACTCATCTGAATGGCCATCTCCTGCGCGACCTGCGCCAGGATCGCCGGCAACGTCAGGCCCTCAGAGCCCTGAAGCGCCAGCGTTGCCATAGCGTGTTGCCACCCATGGCCCTTCGCTATCTGCTCCTGCAAGGAGTGACTCGGCTCGCCGTCAGATGCGAGTATCGCGGTGGCCCTGCACATTGGCTCCCTCCCGTGGGGTTCCAGGTGGACGCCGTCGTTGGCGCCCGGCGATGACGGTCTTCTCTCTCGAGGGTCAGCGCTCTGAACGCGGGCTACCGTACCGCTGTGGTTCCAGCACCCTGAGCGACCAGCTGGCAGAGTGTCGGCACCAGCTCGACCTGCAACTGCTCGAGGCAGAGCAATGCGTCTCCTAGATCCCAGCTCTCGGCCTGCCAGGCGCGGACCTCCCCGAGCGTGTCGATGACCAGGAACCGACAGCCAGGGATGTGGGGGCGGATCTGGGAGAGGAGCTGCAACTCGGTGCAGACCTCAAGTCCCAGCACCAGGACGACGACCTCGGGCTGCAGTGAGCTGATGGCCCCAGCGATGTCGGCGTCCCAGGCCATCGCGCCGACGAGCTGGAGCTGATGCTGGCTCTGCGTCTGGATTACTCCGGCCAGCGCGTTCTGGAAGCCAGGGCAATGGGCCACGAGAAGGACGCGTCCCATAGCGATCTCCCAGGTGAGCCTGAGCAGCAGATTGGATGTGGTGAGCTTGTTATCGCAGTCACAAGCGTAGCACAACGATACGTGCGAGTCACTTCGTAGCGACACCGATTTCGTACGGTGCCAGATGCGATCGAAAGCTGCGCCGGACGCCATCGCGCATTGCGCCGGGCGCCATGACGAGCTGCGGGAAGCGCAAGGGCGCGGGAAGGCGCAGGGAGAACTTCACCGGGCTTTCGGTGCAGGGTGTCGCCGTGCCGTCGTGGCCGGAGGCACTCAGTCGTCGAGCGAGATCAGGCCGCGGCGGATGGCGTAGCGCACCAGATCGGGGATGGTGTGCAGATCGAGCTTGCGCATCAGATTGGTGCGGTGATTCTCCACCGTCCGCAGGCTGAGCGCCAGCTGCTCGGCGATCGCCACGCTGCTGCGCCCCTGGGCGGTCAGCACCAGGACCTCGCGTTCACGCGCGGTGAGCAGCCTGTAGGGGTCATCGCTCGCCGGCGTGTCCAGCTGGGCATAGGCGTCGAGGATGCGCTCGGTGAGGCTCGGGCTGACGTAGCGCCGCCCCTCGAGGGCATGCTGGATAGCCGTCACCAGCTCCATCGTCAGGCTCTCCTTGAGGACATACGCCAGCGCCCCCGCTCGCAGGGCCTCCCGCACGTAGCTGTGGTCCTTGTGCATCGAGAAGACCACGATCCGCGTGGTGGGGGATGCCGTGACGACCTCGCGCACAACCGCTAGCCCGCTTAGCCCGGGCATCACCATATCAGTCACCAGGATATCCGGCATGAGCTGGCGCACCAGGGCGATGGCCTCACCGCCCGTGGCCGCCTCGCCGGCCACCTCCCAGCCGGGCTGTTGCTCCATCACGGCCCGGAGCCCGACGCGGATCATGGCGTGGTCATCAGCCAGCACGATACGCTGGTGGCTCATCGTGGCTCCTCCCTCCCGGACTGCGGCGGCGCGAGGGGCAGGGAGGCGAAGAGCCGTGTCCCGGCCCCCGGCTCGCTCTCGATCACCATCTCACCGCCCAGCAGCGCGACGCGCTCGCCCATCCCCGCCAGACCGTTCGAGGCATAGGTGCTTCCCACGACCTCGAGGTTGAATCCCCGGCCGCTATCGATCACCTCAAGCATCAGCTGCTTGCTGGCCACCCAGACCAGGACAGTGGCATGATCCACCCCAGCGTGGCGGGCGATGTTGGTGAGCGCCTCCTGCACAATGCGGTAGGCGGTCAGCTCGACCGGCGGGGCGAAGCGCTCGGTCAGCCCCTGGAGCTCCACATCGAGCCGGATACCAGCCTGTTCCTGGTAGCGGCCAAGGTACCACACCAGGGCGGGGCGCAGCCCCAGATCATCCAGCATCGCCGGTCGGAGATCCAGCGAGCGCTGGCGCACCTGGGCGACCAGGTCGGCCACCTGACGCTGCGCCGCGACCAGCGGCCCAGCCAGCGCCGGGGGCGCCTGGGAGGACACGGTGCCGAGGGTCAGGCTCAGGGCGCTGAGGGTCTGGCCGATCTCGTCGTGGAGCTCACGAGCGAGGTGGCGGCGCTCCTCCTCCTGGACGGCGACGAGGCGCTCGGAGAGATGCTGGAGGCGCTCCCGGCTCTGGAGCACCTCGGTGTAGAGCTGGGCACGCTCGAGGGCCTGGGCGCACAGCTGGGTGAGGGCGAGCAGGAAGGCCCGCTCTTCGAAGGGAAACGGGTTGGGTATGGCGTAGCTGAAGCTCATGACGCCGAGCACCTGGTTGGAGGACTGAACAGGGAGGACGGCCAGGGCGTGGTGACCAAAGCGGGTCATAATGGGGCCCAGGCCGGGGAAGTGGAACTCAGCTTCTCGCTGGGAGGCAAGCCAGATCGGCTCGCCCGTGCGTACCACCACGGACGGCGGCCAGAGAGAGTCGAGGGAGAGGGTGGGCCAGTCCGCAGCCGGCGTGTGGTCTCCAATCCAGATAGCCACCTCGAGCTGCGCGCCGGCGGTGTCCAGCAGCCCGAGGACCGCGGCGACGGCGCCGCTGGCCGTAACACCGTGGTCCGTAATCGCCTGGATGACCGACTCGTGGGTGAGCGCGCCGGCAAGGCGTGCGGTGAGCGCCTGGAGGCGAGCGGTGCGCGCTGAGGCGGCCTCGGCGGCCGCACGGGCCGTCTGCTCGGCGTCCAGGGCCGCGCGCAACTGCTCCTCGGCGTCCTTGCGCGCAGTAATGTCGGTGCAGATGGCGCCCAGGCCAAAGAGGCGTCCCTCCTTGTCTTGCAAGGGAAACTTGGTCGCGAGAAAGGTGTGGACGTGGCCGTCGAGCGTGGCGGTCTCCTCAAACTCCATGGCCCGGTTGGCGGCGAGGACCTGCCGGTCATTGTTGCGATAGAGGTCGGCCGCGGCCTGGGGGAAGACCTCGTCCACGCGATGGCCGAGGAGTGCCTCGCGTGGTGTCGCGAGGATGGCTTCGGTCCACCGATTGACCTGGAGGAAGCGCCCGTCCACATCCTTGACCCAGACGACGCTGCCGGCATGCTCAAAGAACTGGCGCAGCAGGGCTTCGCTTTCGCGGAGGGCCTGCTCAGCCCGCTTGTGCTCCGTAATATCGGTCGTGACAATGACCACCTGCCAGTCGGGGAAGTCCACGGGCGCCGCGCTCACACTGGTCCAGATCACGGCACCGCCCTCAATGACCATGCCGATCTCGATATTGGACACCGGCTGCTGCGCGCGTACCGCACGGACGCTGGCGAACTCCTCCGGGGGCATTGAGCTGCCGTCGGATCGTAGGTAGCGGCGGGTTGCGTAGTCCCCACGGAGCAGGCTGGCCCGGTCGAGCCTGAGGATCTGCTCCAGCGCGGGGTTGACATACACGACCGCGCCCGTGGCATCAAGAATCGCGATGCCAACTGGGAGCAACTCGAACAGTGCCCCGAGCTTCCGCTCGGTCTCGCGCAACGCCTGGGCTGTCCGCAGGCGCTCGGTGATGTCCCGGCTAAACACCGTGGCCCCGGCGATCTCCCCCTCTGCCGTCCGAATCGGGCTGAAGCGATACTCTACCATGCGAGCTTCAGGGGTGGTGCGGGTCGGGAGATCGACGCTGAAGGTTTCGCCTGCGAGGGCGCGATCGTAGTACGTTCGCCACTCGTCGAGGAGGGCCTGGGGGAGATCGAGGGTCATCAGGCAGTCGCCCGGGGTAACCTCTCGGCCGCTAGCCGTCCTGAGCTCGTGCTGAAGGCGGGTGTTACAGACGATCAGGCGATAGTCGGCGTCGACCGACCAGACCACCCCATCAGTATTCTCGATCAAGGCGGTCAGGTTCTGCTGACTGTCGCGCAGCGCGGCTGCGGTGCGCCTGGTCGTCGTGACATCAGTCACCATCACCCCGACGCCCGCAACCGAACCCGGCGGCCCCATCACTGGGAACGCGTTGATCAGCCAGTCATGGGGCATCCCATCACCAGGACAAGGTGTCTCCTGCACCTCGCGCGCGGGGGCCGCCAGACCAGTCTCCAGAACCTGGCGGACGTATGGCTCGAGCCATGAGGCCAGGTTCGGGACAATCTCCGGCAGGGTGCGGCCAAGGTGCTCGGCGGGGACCTGGCCATTGAGCGCGGCGAGGGCCGGGTTCACCAGCACATAGCGCAGCTCACGGTCGAGGTAGGCAATCCCGCTCGGTGTACTGCGGATCAGGGCGTCGAGCCGGGCATGGGCCGCCGCCGCGGCCTGCTGGGCAGCCTCGGCCTCCGCGCGCAGCCGGGCCTGGAGCAGGGCCTCGGCGCCCCGCCGGGCCAGGCCCTCCGCCAACGCCAGCTCAGCGTCATCATAAAGCGACCGGTCAGCGCTCCGACCCAGCACCATAACCCCAAGGCGGTGGTCCTGAACGGCGAGCGGGATGAGCAGCGCGGAGCGCAGCTGCGGCTGCCCCGGCGCCTGCGGAAGGTCGGTGACCCGGCGAGCCGCGCCCGTTTGCAGCACCGTCGTCACCAGCGCGGACTCGTCGTCCAGCATGCCCGCAGTAGGAAGCTGTGGCAGCGGCAGTGGCGCCGCCGGATTCCCCGCATACGCGCTGGCGGGCAGCACCTGGCCGGCATCGTCGCGCAGGTAGATGGTACAGGTGTCGGCGAGCTCGGGCAGGGGCAGCCGGCCCAGCGCCTGGAGGGTCGCGGCCTCATCGAGGCCGGGGTGGAGGGCCTGGCTGATTGCGAGGTGGAGCGTCTGGGCCGCCTCGCGCCGCTTCTCCGCGCTGATATCGCGGGTGATGCCGACGACCCGCACCGCTTGCGCGTCGGCGTTGTGCTGCACGAACCCCCGGGCCTCAAGCCAGCACAGCTGATCGTTCGGCGCCCGCACCCGGAGCTGGATCTCGTACGGGCCGCCGCGCGCAAGCGCCGCGCTCATGAGCTGCTCGTAGCGCGGGCGATCCGGGGGGGAGAGCGCCGCGAGCAGATCGCTGCGGGGACGCGTACGCTGGGCCGGCGGGAGACGAAAGTAGCTGGCCTCCGAGGTGGAGTAGGTCAGCGTATCGGCCGTGACATCCCACTCCCAGGCGACCAGCTGGGCGGCGTCGAGCGCCAGGCGCAGCCACTGCGCCTGGGCCTGGCTGGCCGCCGTCGCCTGCACCAGCGCGGTCAGCTCCTGCACCACCAGACCGAGGCCGGGCTGCCCAGTCGCGGGCAGACAGAGCGGATAGAGGCCAACCTGCCAGGTGTGGGGCTCCGCCGCGGCGCCGAGGGTGGTGGTGACGATCTCCAGGGGGCCGATGGGCTGCCCGGTCGCCAGCACCTGGGCGCAATACGACGCCAGGGCGGCCGCCAGATTCCCTCTGCACACGGGAAACCGCTGCCCAACCAGGGCCTGCCCAGGGGCGCCCAGGGCGGTGGCCATTGCCGCGTTTACGTGGAGGAGGCGCAGGTCTGCATCGAGCAGGCTCACCCCAATCGGGAGGGTGTCCAGCATCGTCGTGAGCAGCGCCAGGGTGCGGTCACGCTCACGCGTGAGGCGGACGGTGGCGATGGCGTGCTGGATGGTCAGGCTCAGGCGCTCAGGGGTGAGCGTGCCTTTGACCAGGTAATCCTGGGCGCCACGCTTGAGGGCGTCCACGGCCAGGGCCTCGCTCCCAACGCCCGTGAGCAGCACCACGGATACATCGCTTTGGGCACGGATGGCGGCCAGCACCGCCAGGCCATCCATGTCGGGCAGCCGGTAGTCGAGCAGCACGCAGTCGGGGAGGGACTCCCGGCAGGCAGCGAGGGCGCGGTCGCCCCGGTCGGCCTCGGTGATCGCGGAGATGCCAGGTGCTGCCCGGGTGAGGAGCCGGCGCAGGGTTAAGCGGTCTTCGGGCGAGTCATCGACGATGAGGATGCGCAGCGCGGCGGGTTCCATAGGCCGTCCCCTTCGTGGGATGCGTGCGAACGCAGGCTGCTACACCCAGGTGCGCCAAAGGGGATGGTTTTGGGATGCGGAGCGGACCTGTGGTGCGTCAACCGAACAATTGGGATGGGCCGATGTGGGGACAGGATGGTGGGTGATCGTGCCCTGAGCCTAGTATACGACGGGCGGCAGGGAACCGATCCAGTCATTGGGGGCCACAGGAGTGCGTGTGGGATCGCGCGTCGTATACTACGTACGAGGCAGGTGATGGTCTTGATGAGGTATCGCATGTTTCTTTCGCCATACGTCCGGGCGGTCGTGACGTAGCCTGGTCATCACGCGTCCCTGAACCCTGGCATCCTATCGCTGGCGTGGCTGCCTGCTTCGGCATGCGTCCACCAAAGGGGCCTCCCATGGAATCCTCCGTGCTTCATGTGCTCATCGTCGACGACTCGCCGGAAGATCGCCTCATCTTGCGTTGACACCTCGCCCGAATGGATTCCAGTGCCTACCGCGTGACGGAAGCCAGTCGGGGTGCGGAGGTGCTCGTCGCGTGTGAGGCAGCCCTGCCCGACTGCATGCTGCTCGACTACCGCCTCCCCGATATGGATGGTTTGGAGGCGCTCGCCGCGCTCCGGGCCCGGAGCGACGTGCCAGTGGTGATGCTGACTAGCGTCGGCAGCGAGACGGTGGCGGTCGAGGCGCTCCGGCGCGGGGCCCAGGATTACCTGGTCAAAGGCACGCTCACCCCTGAGCGCCTGAGCCTGACCATCCAGCACGCGGTCTCCACCGTCCGGCTCACCCGCCAGCGTGACCAGATGCAGACGCTCCTCTCGATGGTGTTGGAGGCCCTCCCGGTCGGGGGCGCCGTGCTCGATCCTGACCTGTGCATCCGCCATGCCAACCCTGCCCTGACGGACTTCCTGGGCCAGACGAGGGCGGCGCTCCCTGGACAGGTGGTATCCCAACTCTGGCCTGGGTTGATGGACGATCTGGCCGCACCCTGCGCCCAAGTCCAGCTCGGCGAGCGCTTCAGCGATCTGGAGCTCTGTCTCCTGGAGCCTTCTGGAGCTGACGGCCGCTGGTTGTCCGTTTGGTGGCACACCCCTCCGCACCGCAGATGGGGCCGGGAGCCTGGCGCTGCTCACCGTTCAGGACATCACCGCGCGCCGACAGGCCGAGGCCGACCGGCGTGCGAGCGAGGCTCGCTTCCGGGCGATCATCGAGAACGGCACCGAGGGGGTCATCCTGCTTGGTGCTGATCTCCAGCCGAGCTACGTCAGCCCGACCATCACCCCGATCCTGGGCTATACGCCTGAGACCTTTGCGACCCTCGGGGCCAGGGGCCTCTGCCACCCCAATGACCAGCCCCAGCTCGAAGCCTTCATCGCCACCCTCACCGCTCAGCCCGATGCAGTTGCTCAGGTCACGACACGGCTGCGCCACCAGGACGGCACCTGGCGCTGGATTGAGCAGCGGGGCCGGAATCAGACTGGTGCGCCGGCCCTCGCGAGCATCATCGTCAGCGTTCGTGATGTGACCGCGCGGGTACTGGCTGAGCAGGCGGCTCAGGCTGCGATCGCACGCCTCCACGTCCTCGCCGACGTGGCTAACGCCTTAGCGACCACGGTCGCCGATGAGCGGGCCGTCCTGGAGGTGGTCGCGCAGCGCACGGCTGATGCCCTGGGGGCCGCGTGTCTCATCTGGCTGCGTGCAAATGATGAGCCGCGGCTTGATCCGGTCGCGATCGCTGCCCCGGACCCGACGGTCCAAACCACCATCCAGGAGATGGTTGGACCAGCCCCGCTCGCCCTCGATGCCTCGACCCCCACGGCGACCGTGGCGCGCATCGGGCAGCCGCTCCTGATGGCGCTTCGCGCCGACGCGGATAGCGTCATCGTCACCGTGGACCCAGAAGCCCTCCGGGCCATGGCGGCCCTGGAACAATGGCCAGCGGTCGCGGGCGTGCGCCCCCAGAGCCAAATCCTGGCCCCCCTCCGTGTGCGCGGGCAGCACCTGGGCTGCCTCTCCTTCACCCGCTATAGGGTGGGGCAACCTGCCTTCACCACAGACGACCTGACCCTCGCCCAGGAGCTCGCTGACGGGACCGCGCTGGCGATGCCCGGAGACCGCGAGCGCTGCCTGGAGGCTGGGGCCAACACCTATCTCGCCAAGCCCGTGGGGATTCGTGCGCTGATAACGACGATTGCCGAGGTGCTCGCCGGCTCCAATCCGGGGCATACCGACGCATGAGCACGTCGCTGATGTCCTGGGTGAAGCTTCAAATATCAGGCAGCCCGCCCTATAATCTGCCAAGCGAGCTACACCAGCCACAGGCACATGTACGATGCCGCAGGTGGATCTGCGGCACACTATCAGGCGGGAGCGTCGTATGCCGACACGCCGTCGTTCCTCTCCAGTTCGTCAGCGGGCGACCCGTGGGTATCCCGCGCGCCTGGTCGCTGCGGAGCGTGCCCTCCAGGTCTATCGGCGGATCATCGACGCGCTCCACCACATCGCCGCCCTCGCCCTGCGTGAACAGCCGCTTCCGGCGGTGCTCCAGGAGGTTGTCGAGGAGGTCAGCGCCGCCACCAGCTTCCCCATTGTCGCCATCGAATTCTATGACCCAGCAGATCAATGCATGGAGTTCGCGGCCGCGACGGGCATCCCCCTCTCTGCGGATCAGGCCATCCTACGCGTCCCGGTGGACCAGACCCTCTCCGGCCTCGTGGCCCAGAGCGGCCAGGTGCTTATCGAGGCCCATACCCAGGAGCGGCCAGAGTACGTCGCCGCTGAGCTCCGTCAGCTCGGCGTCCAGACCTTCATCTGCCTGCCCCTGATTGTCTCCGATCACGTGATTGGCACCCTCGCGCTGGCCCACCCCGCTGCGGTCCCACTCGAGGCCGACCTCGTCCCCCTGGCCCAGAGCCTCA
>JAAXUL010000730.1 GCA_013336035.1 Chloroflexales bacterium | reverse complement strand
GCCCTGGCCTACCAGCACGGGCAGCCGGGCGCGCCGGTCTTCCCGCTGATCCGCCTCGGGCGCGAGCGCTTCGCCAGCGCCGAGTTCTGTCCCGACGGCCTTGGCCCCGGGCGGCTTAGCCCCGACCGCAACCTCACCCTCGCCGAGCTGTGCGCCGGCATCGAGGGGCCCGCCCACTTCTGCGGCGACCTCGACGCCGAGGCGGCCGCCCAGCTGCGCCGCTGCCTCGGCGAGCGGGCCATCCTGCCCGCGCCGGCCGCCGGCCTGCGCCTGCCCGCCTTTCTCGCCGAGCTGGCCTGGCGCCGCCTCGCCGCCGGCGAGCGTGACGACCTGACGACCCTTGAGCCGATCTACCTTGGCGAGCCGGTCAAGCCGAAGCCGGCCGGGTGAGCGGTCACCCGTAGCGTTCGCTCGGAGAGCCTATGTCAGCCCTCAGCCGCTTCGAGCAGTTCATGGAGCATATGGTCGAGGGGTCGGTGGCCCGGCTCTTCCGCAGCCCCGTGCAGCCCGTCGAGATCGCGCGGCGCCTCGAGCGGGCGATGGAGAGCCAGCAGTCGATCGGCGTCAAGCGCGTGATCGTGCCCAGCTTCTACAAGGCCTACCTCAACCCCCAGGACTACGCCGCCTTCCAGCCCGTGCGCGCCCAGCTCGAGCAGGAGATGGCGACCTACCTCAGCGAGCTGGCCGGCGAGCGTGGCTTTGCCATGCTCGAGCACCCGCGCGTCGTGCTCGGCGAAGACCCGGCGGTGCCGAAGCGCGGCATCCAGGTAGTCGCCGAGATGACTAACACCAGCGGCGCCGAGGCGACCCAGGTGATCTCGGCCACAACCCCCTCGCCCGCCCCCGCCCGCCGCAGCCACGCCCTGCTGCTGCTCCAGGCGCCCGGCGGGCCCCAGCCCATCCCGGTCGAGAGCACCACGGTGACCCTGGGCCGCGGCCTGGGCAATGACGTTATCCTGGAGGACACCCGGGTCTCACGCCACCACGCCCAGCTGCGCTACAAGCAGCGCCGCTTCTGGATCACCGACCTTGGCAGCACGAACGGCACCTTCATCAACGGGCAGCGTGTTACCGAGACAGCCCTGCGCGACGGGGATGTGATCTCGCTCGGAGGGCTCGAGCTTACATTTCGCGACTCGTAACCTATGTTCGACATTGCCAACCTCTCTATCGGCGTCATCCTGCTGCTCCTGCGGGTTGCGGTTGTCTTCTTGCTCTACTTCTTCCTCTGGCAGGTCGTGCGTGTCGTCTCGCGCGAGCTGCAGGCGGGCGGCGCGGCGGCGCCGGCGCCGGCCACGCCCTACGGGCAGCTGGTCGTGACGAGCGCCGGGCAGACGGGCATCCCCGTCGGGAAGGTCTTCCCGCTGGCGCCGGTCACCGTGATTGGGCGCAGCACCGAGGCCGAGATCTCGCTCAACGACACCTTCCTGTCGAGCGAGCACGCCCGGCTCGAGCTGCGCGACTCGGTCTGGTCGCTCGAGGACCTGAGCAGCACCAACGGGACCTTCCTGAACGGCTTCGAGGTCAGGGCGTCCACCGAGGTGCACGACGGCGACGTGGTGCGCGTCGGGCGCGTCGAGCTGAAGCTGGTCGCCCCATAATACATCTGCTGCGAAGTAATTCCTGTCTGATCACGATATTATTCCTTTGAGGTATTTCTCGTGCGAGGGGATTTATCCCTTTCTGACGCCCTGCGCGGCAATTGTGCCACTTTGCAGGCCGCCCCAAATCTGTGCTATACTTCCCCACGGTTCCACCACAGCAGCGCTACCCATTGAGAGACGCAGCCATGCTTGCTAACTACGCCTTTATAGGGGTCTTTGTGCTCGCAGCGGGGAGTTTCCCACTGTTGCCGCTGCTCCTGGCCTTCTTTCTGCGCCCCAAACGCCCGGCGCCCCTCAAGCAATCGACCTACGAGTGCGGACTCGAGGCGATCGGTGACATCCACGTACAGTTCAAGGTGCAGTACTACCTCTACGCCCTGGCCTTCGTCATCTTCGACATAGAGGTCGTCTTCCTGTACCCCTGGGCTGTGGCCTTCAACCAGCTAGGCCTCTACGGCTTCACCGTCGCGGCGGCCTTCCTGCTGATGCTGTTCGCCGGCCTCGTGTACGAGTGGCGTAAGGGCGCCCTCGAGTGGGTGTGATCGGCGGGGTGTCGGCGTCCGGCCGGCCCCTCCCCTGGAAATAGCCCCTGTATGGACGAAAAAGAGATTCAGCTTGACCTGGAGCGGCAGGGTGTTTTCGTCTCCACGGTCAACCGCTTCTACAACTGGGGGCGGCGCTCCTCAATCTGGCCGATGTCCTTTGGGCTGGCCTGCTGCGCGATCGAAATGATGGCCTTCGGCCTCAGCCGCTACGACGTCTCGCGCTTCGGCGCCGAGCTGTTTCGCGCCTCGCCGCGCCAGGCCGACCTGATGATCGTGGCCGGCACCGTCACCAAGAAGATGGCCCCCCAGCTGGTGCGCCTCTACAACCAGATGGCCGAGCCCCGCTACGTCATCTCGATGGGCGCCTGCGCCACCTCTGGCGGCCCCTTCCGCGACGGCTACAACGTGCTGCGCGGCGTCGACCTGCTTGTCCCCGTGGATATCTACATCCCCGGCTGCCCCCCTCGCCCCGAGGCCCTGCTCCACGCCCTGATCGCCTTGCAGGAGCAGATCGACAACCAGAAGCTCGGCCGGTTGCGCTGGTACGGCAAGGGTGACAAGCCCCAGACCAGCGACTTCCCCGTCCCCGAGTTCGGCGCCCAGGGCCTCGAGGTGGACGGCAAGCTGATGGACCCGGTCGGCGGCCTGCCCCTGGTCAGCGCTTACACCTCGCCCGAGTACGGCGAGCAGAAGAGCGGCCAGATCGAGCACCCCGAGATCGTGCGCCACTTCCCGATCATGGACCCGACCGTCGAGCTGGAGCATGCCCTGAAGGCGAAGGGGATGGCCCCCGAGATCGCCGCCGACGATCTGAAGCGCGATGAGGTGGGTGATGCCGAGGCTTAACGCCGAGGAGCTACGCGAGCGTCTGGCCCGCGATCTGCCGGGCGCGGCCCTCGCGGTCGCCCCTCTTCAGGTAAAACCCCCGCCCGCCCACGGCCCGAAGCCGGCCCAGCTCGTGACCGCCGACACCCTGGTAGCCCCCGAGAAGCTCATCGCGGCGGCCGTCTACCTGCGCGACACGCTCGGCTACGCCTTCCTCTCGGATATCGCCGTGGTCGACTATCTGACCGACGGGGTCTTCGAGCTTGTCTACCGCTTCTACAACGTCGAGGGCGGGCCCTCGCTGGTGCTTAAGACCCGCGTGCCCCGCGACAGGCCCGAGGTGCCCTCACTCACGCCGGCCTGGCCCGGCGCCAACTTCCACGAGCGCGAGGCCTTTGACCTCTACGGCATCGTCTTTACCGGCCACCCCTTCCTGCGCCGGATCTATATGTGGGACGAGTTCGAGGGCTTCCCGATGCGGAAGGACTTCCCCAGGCAGGGCGACAAGTATATTGGCGAGGACGAGTAGCCTTTAGCTATCAGCCGTCAGCTATCAGCCGGGCGCTGAAAGCTAAAAGCTGAAAGCTGAAGCTGAAAGCTATGCTCAAGACCGAAGAGCTCCAGATCAACATCGGCCCCCAGCACCCGTCCACCCACGGTGTGTTCCGCATGCTCGTGACCGTAGACGGCGAGACGATCACCGACCTCAAGCCGGTGTTCGGCTACCTGCACCGCAACCACGAGCAGATCGCGGAGCAGAACACGTATCTGCAGAACATGCCGTACACCGACCGGCTCGACTACTTCAACTCGATGGCGAACAACCAGGCCTACGCCATGGCCGTCGAGAAGCTGGTCGGCATCGAGGTGCCCGAGCGCGCCGAGTATATCCGCGTCCTGATGGTCGAGCTGACCCGCATCCTCAACCATGCCGGGGCCCTGGGCTTCCTGATCAACGACATGGGGATGTGGCAGACCCAGCTGGCCTTCGGCATGCGCGAGCGCGAAAAGATCCTCGATCTCTTCGAGTCGGCCTCGGGCGCCCGCCTGATGTGCAACTACTTCCGCTTCGGCGGGGTGGCCCGCGACCTGCCGCCCGATTTTATGCCGCGTCTGAAGGACCTGCTCAAGGCGATGCCTGGCTTCGTCGATGAGCTCGAGCGGCTGCTGCGCGAGAATGAGATCCTGATGCAGCGCGCCGAGGGCATCGGCGTCCTGCCGCGTGATCTGGCCCTGGCCTACAGCGTCACCGGGCCGGTGCTGCGCGGCTCGGGCGTGGGCTATGATGTGCGCAAGGCCGAGCCCTACAGCATCTACGACCGCTTCGACTTCGATGTGCCGGTGGGCAGCGTGGGCGACGTCTACGACCGCTTCCTGGTGCGCGTCGAAGAGATGCGCCAGAGCAAGCGGATCATCGAGCAGATCATCGAGCAGCTGCCCGACGCCACGGGCGGCCATATCAACCCCAAGGCGCGCCAGAATGTGAAGCCGCCCGTCGGCGACGCCTACGCCCGCATCGAGTCGCCCAAGGGCGAGCTCGGCTTCTACCTGGTGAGCGACGGCAGCGGCAAGCCCTACCGCTACAAGGTGCGGGCGCCCTCGTTTATCAATCTCACGCCGCTCGGCGATATGTGCCGGGGC
>JAAXUL010000729.1 GCA_013336035.1 Chloroflexales bacterium | reverse complement strand
GGCTCGGCCGGCTACGCCCCCCCCGAGCAGTACGGCAAAGGCCAGACCGACGCGCGCAGCGATGTCTACGCCCTCGGCGCGACGATGCTGCACCTGCTCTCCAACATGCCGCCCGTGCCCCTCCAGACGCCACAGCCCGGCGCGATCAGCAAGCTCAACCCCTCGGTCGACGCCCGCACCGAGGCCGTGATCATCAGGGCGATGGACCTCGATCGCGAGCGCCGCTTCGTCGGCTGCGCCGAGATGGAGCAGGCCCTCCACGCCTGCCTCGAGAGCCCCTTCGTCGACCCGACGGCGCGCGCCAAGCCCGCACCGCCCGTGGCCCCCGTGGCCGCCGCCACCGTGGGCGCCCCCGACAGGGCCCCGGCCGCCCCCCCCCCCCCACCCCGCCCGGCGGTCGTCCCCCCCGCCGAGGCGCCCCAGCACGGCACCACCCCCTGCCCGCGCTGCGGCCGGCTCAATAAGCAGCAGGCCCGCTTCTGCGCCACATGCGGCACGCCCCTCACCGCGCCCCCCACCGCCAGGCTGGTCATCACCTCTCCCCACCGCACCTGGGAGCAGCGCCTCACCAGGCTGCCGGTGCGCATCGGCCGCCGCGACCCGCGCCAGAACCATTTCCCCGAGCTCGACCTGGCCGAGCACGACCGCGGCATCGCCTCGCGCCACCACGCCACCATCCAGCGCGACGGCGACTACTACACCGTCACCGACCTGGGCAGCACCAACGGCACCCAGCTCAACGGCAGCCTCATCCCACCCCGCACGCCCCAGCGCCTGCGCCAGGGCGACCGGATCAAGATCGGCGAGGTCGAGATCGAGTTCAGATGGAGCTAATGCGGCCTGCGCCGCTACCTACTGAGGCATATGAGCGCCCCTAAAGCCCTGATCCTACGCGCCCCGGGCATCAACCGCGACCAAGATGCCGCCTTCGCCTGCGAGCTCGCCGGCGCCGCGCCCGAGCGCGTCCACGTCAACCAGATCGCCGCCGGCGCCACCCGCCTCAGCGACTACGCTATGCTCGTCATCCCCGGCGGCTTCTCATACGGCGACCATCTGGGCGCCGGCAAGCTCCTCGCCGTCGACCTCGTCCACCGCCTCGGCGAGGCCCTGCACCGCTTCGTCGCCGATGGCCGCCCCGTGATCGGCATCTGCAACGGCTTCCAGGTCCTCGTCAAGGCCGGCCTCCTCCCCGGCTGGGACGACGACCCCACCCCGGCCGTCACGCTCACCGACAACGAGTCGGCCCGCTTCGAGTGCCGCTGGGTGCGCCTTGAGGCCGACCCCGGCAGCCGCTGCCCCTTCACCGACGGCCTCGACCGGGCCATCGAGGTGCCCGTGGCCCACGGCGAGGGCCGCGTCGCCGTGCGCGACCAGGCCGCCCTCGAGGCCCTGCGCGCCCGCGGCCTGGTCGCCCTGCGCTACTCCGCCGGCGAAGGCCCTGCCCCCTACCCCGCCAACCCCAACGGCTCGCGCGACGACATCGCCGCGATCTGCAACCCCCAGGGCAATGTCCTCGGCCTGATGCCCCACCCCGAGAACGCCGTGCTGCCCCAGCAGCACCCCCGCTGGACCCGCGAGCCCTGGCGCGATGAGGGCGACGGACTGCTGATCTTCCGCAACGCGGTGCGCTACGCCGCGGCGCTGTAAAAGCTATGGCTCTTTACCCACCTGATGACCCGTTCCTCATCCGCTTCAGCTTCCTTGGCTTCGAGGGCATCCGCTGGTATGGCGTGATCATTATGGGGGGCGCGCTGCTCGCCGCCTACCTCAGCGCCCGCCGCGCCGTCGACCGCGGCTACGACCCCGACCACGCCTGGAACCAGCTCATGCTCGGCCTGCTGCTCGGCCTCGCCGTCGCCCGCATCTACTATGTGGCCTTCGAGTGGGAGCGCTTCGCCGCGAACCCGTGGAGCATCCCCGACCTGCGCACGGGCGGCATCGCTATCCACGGCGGCATTATCGGCTCGCTGCTCTCGGTCTTCCTCTACGCGCGCTGGAACAGGCTGCCCTTCTGGGACTGGGTGGACGTCTGCGTCCCCGGCTTCCTGCTGGGCCAGAGCATCGGCCGCTGGGGCAACTTCTTCAACCAGGAGGCCTACGGCCGCCCGACCAGCCTGCCCTTCGGCGTGCGCATCGACGCCGAGCGGCGTGTGCCGCCCTACCTCAACCTCCAGGAGTACCCGCCCAACACCCTGTTCCACGCCACCTTCCTCTACGAGTCGCTGTGGAACCTTGTCGGGGTGGGGCTGCTGCTCTGGGCCGACCGGCGCTTCGGCCACGGGGCGCCCGCGCACAGGCGCTGGCTGCGCCCCGGCGACCTGCTCTTCCTCTACGCGATCTACTACTCGGCGGGGCGCTTCTGGATCGAGGGCCTGCGCACCGACAGCCTCTGCATCAATGGGGTCGGCGGCGACTGCGCCGGCTCGCTGCGCATGGCCCAGGTCTTCAGCCTGGTCTTCCTGGCGGCCGGCCTGGCGGCGCTGGTGATCAACCACCGCCGCGCCCGTCCGCCCGCCCCCCCCGACGCGATAGACGGCCAGCACAAGGCCAGACGGGCGCCATCAACGTCCTCGTAGGCAGAGGGGCAGGGCAGAGGCAAAGGCTGCTGGCTTGCTATGGGCGCTGGGTGAGTGGGATATAGACCTTCGAGCCACCATCGATGGTCAGCGTGACATGCGGTTCGACGCCCAGAGTGGCACCTGAGGAGTCGGTGAGGGCGATGCCTACCGTCTCGGCAGGTTCGGCGATGGCGTCGGCGAGAAGAGGCACCGCGATCAGCTGTGTCGTCTCGCCGGGCGCAAAGGTAATTATGCCCGGAGGTATGGGCGGGATCTCGTATAGTAGTAGAGTGCGCCTGTCCGCTACAGCTGTGCTCAAGAGGTTCATGATGGCCCTCCGACGCTCCACCCCGCCCTATCGCCTCCTCGCCCTCGTCGCCGCCCTGCTCCTAGGGGGCTGCGGGGGCGCCCTGCCGCCCGAGAACCGGCTCGAGCTGACGATCACCGCCGCGGGCTACAGCCCGGCCCGCCTCGAGGCCCAACTGGGCGCGCAGGTCGTGATCACGTTTCAGAACCGCGACACTGTGGCCCACAATGTGACGATCGAGCTGCCGAGCGGGCGCCGCGCCGTCTCGGCCGAGCCCCGCGTCGACGCCGTGCTCAACTTCCCCGCCAATGCCGCCGGCACCTTCCGCTTCTTCTGCGCCGTGCCCGGCCACACCGAAGAGGGCGAGATCGTAATCTCGCGCTAAGCCGCAGGCGGCGCCTCGGCGGTGGCCGCGTTGTGACAGCCCGCCAGGCCAATCGCCGCGGAATGAGGGAAATCTTTCCCTTGTCGCGCGTCCCTGTCCCCGGCTATAGTGACCAGAGCAACGTGGGGAGTAGCCACCCGCTACGGCGGGCTGACCGGTCGTCAACACGGGGGAGCGTTCCCCTCGGCCAGTCGGGTGCATACTGTGCAGGCGAGACCACCTGACAGCAAGCTGTCGGGTGTCTCGTCTTTTTTTGGTGGCCGGCACCCGCCAAAGCAAAGGAGTGGCCTGTGTTCGACGGTATGATCTGGCTCTGGGTGGGCTTCAACCTGTTCGTCCTGGCTATGCTCGCCCTCGACCTGGGCGTGTTCCACCGCAACGCCCACGAGGTCTCGGTCAAAGAGGCCGCGACCTGGAGCGTGGTCTGGATCACGCTGGCGCTGACCTTCAACGCGCTGATCTTCTTCTTCTGGGAGCGGCTAGTGCCGGGCAGCGGCTACACCTCCGGCGAGGCCGGGCTGGCATTCCTCACTGGCTACCTGATCGAGAAGGCCCTCAGCATCGATAACATCTTCGTCTTCGTCCTGATCTTCAGCTACTTCGCGGTGCCGGCCAAGTACCAGCACCGGGTGCTCTTCTGGGGCATCATCGGCGCCCTGCTGATGCGCGGCGCGATGATCTTCGCCGGCGCGGCTCTGATCAAAGAGTTCCACTGGATCATCTGGATCTTCGGCGCCTTCCTGATCTTCACCGGCATCCGCATGGCCACCTCGAAGGGCGAGAAGCTGGAGCCCGAGAAGAACCCGGTGATCAGGCTCTTCAAGCGCTTCATGCCGGTGAGCGAGCGGTACGACGGCCAGAAGTTCTTCACCGTGAAGAACGGCGTGCGCATGGCCACGCCGCTCTTCCTGGTGCTGCTGATGGTCGAGACCACCGACCTGATCTTCGCGGTCGACTCGATCCCGGCGATCTTCGCGGTGACCCAGGACCCCTTCATCGTCTACACCTCGAACGTGTTCGCCATCCTGGGCCTGCGCTCGCTCTACTTCGTGCTGGCCGGGGTGATCCACAAGTTCCACTATCTGAAGCTCGGCCTGTCGGTGGTGCTTGCCTTCGTCGGCGTGAAGATGCTGCTGCCCGACATGAGCAACCTGCTGCTCGGCGTCAGCTACAAGATCCCCACCGCCGCCTCGCTCGGCGTGGTGGCCGGCATCATCGGCGTGGCCGTGGTCGCCAGCCTGATCCGGGCGAAGCGCCTGGAGGCCGCCGGCGAGGGCGCCGCTGAGCCGCCGCAGCTGCCTGAGAGCGGCACCGGCATCATCTAGCACTCCGTTCGAGCTACTCTGCCGGGTTGCGAAACGTCTTTTT